>CAZNBU010000260.1:0-5531 GCA_964571035.1 uncultured Planctomycetaceae bacterium
AGTACATGAGCCCCGAGCAAGCCGCCTTCGAGCAGACCGACGGCCGCAGCGACATCTTCAGCCTCGGCATCGTGCTGTATGAGATGCTGGCTGGGCGCAACATCTTCTCGGACGACGACACGCTGGTGTGCATCGAGAACGTGCAGAAAAAGCCGATCCCGCCGATCAGCCACTACAACCCGAACGTGGATGACGACCTGCAGCGCGTGCTCGACCGGATGTTGGAGCGCGACAAGCTCAAGCGCTACCAGGACGCGGGCGAGTGCGGCACCGACCTTGAGTTCTACATCTACAAGGGTGGGTACGGCCCCACGTTCAACACACTGAGCGAGTACCTGCAACACCTCTTCCCCGAGTTCAAGCAACACTCGGCGTAAGCCCGCGCGAACCCGAAAACTAGAGCCCCCGACGCAAGTCGGGGGCATTCGTTCATGGCGCAACGCCGCACCGATTTCGCACACTTTACTCCATGGGCAGGTCATCGCCCTGCCCGTAGATGACGTAGTTGCAGCAATCCGCAACGTGAGCATCGGTGAACAACCACTTTTTGCTCCCATCCTCCGTCCACACATGCTTGCGCTCACCGATCAAATTCTGCTCGCGAAGAGCCCTGGTCGCATAAGCTTTGAACTGCGCCAGCATGCGGCCGGGCGTCATCGCGGCTGACACCACGATGTGCACGTGGTTCGTCCGGACGTTTTGCGCGTGTAAATGCCATCCACGGACCTTCGCGTGGTTCTCAATGGCACGGTGCACAGTTCCTCGCATTGGCGCATCCAGCAGCAGGGGCTCCTCGCTCAATTGATGGCGTCTCAAATTCTCGTACCGGAAGTTGGGTGGTAGAAACGGGGAGCCGTGTATGGCGTGTTCCTTGTCTACCGAACCCCGGTGATCTCCGGCCAATCGCGTGCCGTAGGTGGTCCAGGTAAGGAAGTAGGCGATTGGTGGGTTGTAGGCCACTAGACCTCGCTGCCTATAGATACATTGGACGAACGCCCCCGACTTGCGTCGGGGGCTCTAGTTCACCAACTCGCCGATCCACGCGCACACCGAGGCGATCACGTCCTCGTCGACGCGAAACGCCTTTTGGCGCGCGTCGTTTAGGTCGTGGCCGAGATGCTCGACTATTCGGTATTCGGCAAGCTCGCGCGCGGCGCACCAGGTTCTCCAGCGTTCAGGATTGTCGGGGTAAAGCCTCGCGTCCCGCCCGCCCTGCACCACCAGCATGCGCCGGCCCTGCGCCGGCGGGTCCGACTTGAGAAAGTCCGCCCAGTGCCCCGCCAGCCACTCGTAGCTTTCCCACCCGGCGTAGCCCGCCCCTTCGTACTCCTGCGCAAATTCGACGAACTGTTCCGGCAATAACCTGGCGCCTTCTTTGAAGAACTGTTCCAGACGGTCGTAGTACTCGACCGTCAACTCGGCTTTGGCCTTTTGCGCCCCGTCAGCCTGCTGCGCCACGAGGCGGGCGCGGAACCGGCCAAGCTCGAACACGTTGCCCGCGGGGGCGCAGAGGCTGACGATGCCCGGCACAGGCTCGGTTTCGGCCAGTTTGGCGACTACCAGGCCGCCCTCGCTGTGCCCAACGAGGAAGGATGGCAGGTGTGCCGTGCGTTCATGGTTACGCAGTGTGTTGAGCGCCACGCGGGCATCCTCCACACGCTGCGGCAGGGTGTAGGCGTGCGGGTACTTTGCGGGCTTGTCGTGGCCACGCTTGTCGAAACGCAACGTGGCGATGCCGTGCGCGGCAAACACGCGCGCGACGCGCTTGTACAGTGTGCTCTTGAACCCCACCGCGTGCATGTTGCCGTCGCGGTCGTGCACGCCGGCACCCTGGTGGATCAACGCGGCTGCCGTGGCGCCCTCGGGCACGGTCAGGGTGGCGCCGAGTGGCGGGTCGGTTGCAATTTGAAGCTCAATCGCTTGCATTGACGGGCCTTTGAGGCTGCCTTATACGAAGTCCCCTTTTGGAAGGTGCCAGGCGGATGCAGAAGAAAGAAATGTTCCAGATGATCGCCGTGATCACCGTGATCATCGTGGTCTTCTATGCGCTGCAAGCCTGGATCTTCCCGCAGCCCGACCCGCAACCGCCGGGCAACACGCCTTCGAACGCCGCGCCCTCCAACAGACCGAGTGACAACACCCCCACGTCTAACGCGCCAAGCAGCACCCCGGATTCCAAGGGCGCAGGCGAGTTGCGCAGCACCGGCCCTTCGGCTGGGCTGACGACCACGCCGACGAAGGCGGAGCCGAAGTACGGTTTTGTCGCCATCGATCCATCCGACGCCACCCGCTACACCCTTGCCAATTCCCGCGTATCAGCCGTAATCTCGAACCGCGGCGCGGTGCTTGAGACCCTGCGCTTCGTGAACGCGGAGGGCGAGACCGTGTTCTCCAAGACGCCGGATGACCCCACCATTCCGCCCGGCGAGAACCTTGAGCTCCTCAAGCCGCTTGAGTACGCGCCAAACCTCGCGCCGCTGGCGCTGCTGCTCGACAGCAACGATGACCTGCGCAACACATCGGCCTGGCAGTTGTTCCTCAATGAGACCGGCGACCCGGGCGAAGCCCAGTCGCTGACCTTCCGCTTTCCGCCGGCCAGCGCGCCAACGCAGCAGGAATCCGACGGCACGGTGATCTACAAGACGATTACGCTGCTGCCGGATACGTACCGCCTCGACGTCAGCGTCCGCATCGAGAACCACAGCGACAAGGTGCGCGAGAAAATTGTTGGCCTGTGGGGCCCTGTCGGCATCACGAATGACGGCATGCGGGGCGCGGGCGAATACTCGCGCGTGGCGCTGTACGGCAGCACCGACAGCAAGCGCTTCGCGGACCTTGAGGACTCGCCGACCGTGCCGTCAATCGGCGCCGAGGTCAAAGATCGCAACGAGGAGCTGGCTGAAGAAGGGCTGCCCACGCATGACTGGATCATCAACCGCGACCTGGACGAGATCACCAAGAACGATCGCTTTCTGATCGCGCACGGCCTGCGCACGCAGTACTTCCTGGCGTTTCTCGCGCACGACCCCGATGTCCGCGACGCCGGTTGGAGCGGCACCGTGCTGCCGCTGGGCCAAGCCGGCGGTAACGCCGCGATCTCGCTGGTCGCGCCTGCGTTGAAAGTGCCGGCTGCCTCAAGCGAGCCCGGCAGCGCGTCCACAAACATGCGCCTGTACGCCGGGCCGCGCGACAAAGCCAGCCTTGAAGAAGCGTGGATGGCGCGCCCGCCCGAAGACGCCGAGCTGGGCCCCGGCGCGTGGACCGAGCTTGCGTCCAGTGGGTTCTTCGACCTGATCGCCAGCCCGCTGATCTGGTTTTTGCGCATTCTGTCGAACCTTGTGGGCCCCGGGTTCGCGATCATCCTGCTGACGCTGATCGTGCGCTTTGCCCTGAGCCCGCTCAGCTACCGCGGCCAGAAGTCGATGGCGACCTACACGCAGAAGATGAAGGTCGTGAAGCCGAAGCTCGACGCCATCAAGGAGAGGTACAAAGGAAAGTCCGACCGCGACGCGCAGATGCGCATGCTGAACGAAACACGCGCCGCGATGAAAGAGCAGAACGTCGGTATGCTGCCGCTGGGCGGGTGCCTGCCGATGCTGGCGCAGTTGCCGATTTTCATCGGGCTGTACCACGCTTTCGGCGCGGCGTTCTTCCTGCGGCAGGCCGAGTTCCTGTGGATCCACGACCTCAGCCTGCCCGACGCGACGCTGCCCTTCAGCACCTACGTCGGCGACATGTTCCTGCTGAGCTTTCTGACCCACAACGGGTTCCTGACCTTCAACATCCTGCCGATGCTGTGGATCGGGCTGAGCATCCTGCAATTTAAGATGCAGCCCAAGCCGGACGACCCGCAGCAGGCGGCGATGCAGAAACAGATGGGTTGCATCTTCCCGATCATGGGCCTGATGTTCTACGGGTTCGCGAGCGGGTTCGCGCTGTACTTCATTGTGTCGAGCATCTACTCGATCGCGGAAAGCCGGCTGATCAAGCACAACCTGATCAAGCAGGGTGTGATGCCGCCGCCGAAGAAGAAGACCGACGTGAAGGACGGCGACAAGCCTGACTACCACGCTTCGAAGTGACGTTCGCTGTTCGGCGTTCGATGTTCGGTGTTAGATGTCGCGATGGACGCTGCTCTGACACGTGACTCCACGATCTTTGCCCAGGCTACGCCTCCGCAGGCTTCGCCCGCGTCGATGGTTCGTGTTTGCGGCGCGACGTGTGCAGAGATCGCGCAGGCGCTGTTGGGCACCGATTGGCGGCGCGGTGCAGTTCATGCGCAGCTCAACCTGCCCGTGGGAGTCGTGCCGTGCATCGCGTGGTTGCACCCGGCGCCAGCCACACTCACGGGCGAGGACACGCTGGAGCTGATCACCCCGGGGCACCCCGAGATTCTGCGCGATCTTGCCGACCGCCTGCGCGCACTGGGCGTACGCGAGGCGGAACCGGGCGAGTTCACGCGGCGTGCCGTTGAGTCCGGACGCATGAATCTCTCGCAGGCGGAGGCTACGCTCGCACTCGTAACCGCATCCGACGAAGCCGCCCGGCGGCAGGCGATCGCCGACCTTGCCGGCGAGTCCGTGCGCCGGGTGCGAGCCATTGCCGAGCAGCTGCGTGCCATCAGCGCCCGCTACGAGATGAGCTTTGACTTCAGCGAAGAAGAGCACGCGCAGGCTGAAGAAGCGCGGTTGGCGGGTGACCTGGCGGCTCTCGTCGGCGACCTGCGGGAAGTCGTCGGGCAGGACCTGATGCACTCACGCCGCGAAGCGCCGGAGATCGCATTGTTCGGCCCGCCCAACGCCGGCAAGAGCAGCCTGCTGAATGCGCTGGCTGGCCAGCACCGGGCGCTGGTCAGCGAGTTGCCGGGCACCACGCGCGACGCGGTTGAGCATGCGGTTGAGTTCGACGGCCGCCGTGCGCTGCTGGTGGACCTGAGCGGCGTAGGCCGCTTCGACGCCGACCGCGGGCGGTTTGCACCCGCGGCGCGCACTCGCGCCGCGCGGGCAGACATCCTGCTGGTGTTGTCCGCGCCCGGGCAGGAAGGCGAGTGCCACGATGAGTTCGCCGCGCTGGGCGAGCAGGACCCGTCGGTTCGCACGCGCGCCATCTGGGTACACACCATGGGCGATCTGCGCGGGGCGCCTCAAACCAATCCAGCCGCCCTGCCGGAAGTTACGGTTTCGGCGGCAAGCGGCACGGGGTTGCATGAGTTGAGAGCACTGCTGGGTGAGCGAGTTGCCGAGCTTGCATCCGGCGGCGTGACCAGTCTGCTGCGCCGCAAGGCACGCCACGCGCTGCAGCTTCTGGAAGCGACGACCGGCGACGATCAGGCGCCGCCGGAAGCTGTCGCGGGCGAAGTCCGCCGCGCGTTGACCGCGCTGGATGAAGCCCTGCTGGCTGACGCGCCCGGTGACGTCCTCGACCTGATCTTCTCCCGCTTCTGCATCGGCAAGTAGCTGCCGCATCCTTCCGCCCCGTGACTAGCCGGGAACCGAACTGCGGCCCGTTGCCCCGGGGCGGAAGGCTGCGCT
>CAZNBU010000261.1:0-5491 GCA_964571035.1 uncultured Planctomycetaceae bacterium
CGGGACAGAAAGGCGTCCATGACGCCCGTCGCTCACTGCCCTCAGTCCATGCCGTCGATGCCCAGCACGTAGATGATCTCCTTGGGCGTCTGCGGCTCAGGCTCAGGCTCCGGCTCGGGCTGCGGCTCCGTGTTGGCCACCATCACCGGGTCGTTGTTCGGGATGAAGGTCCAGTACTGGTACTTGCACCCGGCAGTGAACAGGGCGAGCAGCGCGACGATGAACAGTGTGTATCTCATGGCAGCCTCAGCCTAGAACAGGTAATTGAAGCTGATCTTGGCCGTACCCTCGTGTACGAACGTCTCAGCGAAATAGTACTGGTAAACCGGATAGCTGTACCCAAGCTTCATCTCGACGCGGTTGGTGATGTTCATCTGCAACCCAAGTGTCAGGTGGAACTTGTAGTACCCGGACGGCACCACGCGCTTGCGATCAACCCACATGCGCTCGACGAACTCCGCGTCGCCTTCGACCAGTATAATCATGTCCAGCTCGCGGTAGTCGGTCAGTTCAAAGAACCGAAACGCGTACGCCGGGTGAATGATCAGCGACGGGCCCTTCACTTTGCCGTCGTTCAACGTGCTCACGCGCGCCGAGACGTCCAGCCAGAAGTAATGCCGCGTGGTGCTGTAGGCCCAGGTCGCGCCGGCTTTGATGTCCAGCGTTTCGTCGCCGAACGAGATCTTCTCGCTGAGCAACCCGTTGCCGCCGCGCGCCTGCGCGGTGGGCAACTTGAAGTCGACAAACACCGCACCCTGGAAGCTGCCGCCCGGCTGCGGCTCGTTGTACAGGCGGTATTTGAAGGCGAGGCTCCAGTCCTTCAGGCCGAAGTAGTGGTCGTTGAGATCGGGGTTCTTGCTGCGGCGGATGGCGTAGCCCACCGGGAACGACCCGCGCACCGAAAAGTCGCGCGTGATGCCGTAGGTCAAGCCGACCGACCAGGTCCAGACGTTGACGCGCGTGTCGTCCGGGTTGCCGACGCTGCTGTCGTGATGAAAGAAGCGTCGGAAGATTTCCCAGTGCGAGTCGGCTTCAACCTCAAGGCCGCCACGCCAGATCGTGCGCGGCGAATCGCCGAACAGCGTGTTGTGTGCATGCAGCGTCGCCGGCGCCACGGCCAGCAGCAAGAGCAGTCATCCAAGCAGCAGTTTCATGTCCGGTCCTGGTGTGCCTCGCGGCTCACCGTAAGGCTGTAGCAGTGTACGGATTCAACCGGAAGTTACATGCGCGCTTTCAAGGCCCTGCATGACCTGGCAGTGGCCGAGGTCCTTCTCCGGGCACCCCTGGATGAAACCAGCCAGCGTGTCGCGGATGGCGTGCATCTCGACCAGCTTCTGCTCGATCTCGCCGAGTTTGCGGCGGGCGAGGTCCATCACGTCGTCGCACGATTCGCCGGGGTCAGCGTCGCGCAGGCGCATCAGCGTGCGGATTTCCTTCAGCGTGAACCCGACGGACTTGGCGGACTGGATGTACCGCAGGCGGTCAACGTCGGACCCGGTGTAAACGCGATGCCCGCCCGAAGTGCGCTCCGGATCAGGCAGCAGCCGCTGCTTCTCATAGAAGCGCACAGTTTCCAGGTTGATCCCGGCTTCCCGGGCCAGCTCGCCAACGGTCATAGTCATGGCAACCTCCAAGGACTAGATAACACCCGGAGTTAACTACGGATTCCAGTGAATTCTGCTCGTCGGGGGTCAACCGGCAGGATCCGCCGCGGCGTCACTGCCGGACGTCAGAATCTCGCTGATCAGGCTCAGTGCCTTGCGCACGTTTTCTTTCTGGTGGTCAGGCGTGAAGTTGAGTTTCTTGGCGATCTCATTGGCCTGCCTGGCGGAATCCAGCGCGGCAGCAGCGTGGTCCTTGCTGACTGCCGTGTCGGCACTACGGGAGAGGTCGCGGTAGATTCTGGTCAACTTGATCAAGACCAGGAACTGGTCACCCAGACTCCCCGCGCCCAGCTCGGTCCGGATCGCCTGAGATTCGGAGAGGGCAGCCGCAGCCTCTTCAAGCTTGCCCATGTCCTCCAGGCAAATGCCCCGGTTTGCGATGGCGAAGGCAAGGCCCGCGCGGTTGCCGAGTTCGCGGTGGATTGCCTCGGCCTCGGCATAGCGCGCCAGCGCGAGTTCGTGCTCCTGGCGGCAGGCGTGGACGGCGCCGATGTGCGCGGCAATCCCCGCGATGAGCGGGCGGGCGCCAAGTTCGCGACTGATTGCGTCCGCCTCGGTGTGGCACGCCAGCGCGGCGTCGTACTCGCCGCGAAGGTTATGGAGTATGCCGCGATTCACGACGTTGCGGATCAGGCCCGCGCGGTCGCCGATTTCGCGCTGGATTGCTTCGGCCTCGGTGTAGCACGCCAGCGCGGTGTCGTGCTGATCAAGTACCTTGTAGATAATGCCGCGTTGGCCGATGTTGCGGGCGATGCCGGACCGGTCGCCCAGCTCGCGGTGGATCGCCTCGGCTTCGGCGTAGCAGGCCATGGCGGCGTCGAAGTCGTCGCGCGTGCGGTAGATAGCACCGCGGTTGCCCACGATCGTGGCAATGCCCTCGCGGTCCCCCAACTCGCGCCGAATCGCCTCGACCTCAAGAAAGCTGGCCAGCGCCGCATCGTACTCGCCCCGTTCGTTCTGGATGAGACCGCGGTACGCGACGGCGGCGCTGATGCCGGCACGGTCGCCAATCTCGCGACTCATTGCCTCGGCCTCGGCACAACTCGAAAGGGCGACGTCGTAGTCGCCAACCCGCCAACTTGCGAGACCGCGCATGCTGAGTGCCTTTGCCTTACGCTTGGTGGACTCCGGCTCGTCCGGCAGCACGCTGCTGCGGGCAATGGCGTCATCCACGGCGCGCTTCAAGCCCTCGCTGCTGCCGCAATCGAAATGCGCCCGCGCCAGCGCGATGAGCAGGTCAGTCCCCTTTAGGGCTTCGTCGATGGGCAGTGCCGCCAGCGCCCGCTCGATTCGCTCGATCCTGCCGGACCATGGGCCGCGAACGGTCAGCACGGCATTGGCAGCCAGGATCGCCCGCGCGGCCGGTACCGGCTCCGCCTGCTGCAGCGCGTCCTGCACGCTGAGCAGGTTCTCGACCTCCAGCGCAAGGCGGTTGAGCGCCTCGAGCCCCTCTGGGGATGCTGTGCGCTCAGCCCAATACTCGCCGTACTCCGCGAAGTGGCTGCCGTGGCGCACCCGGAGTGCCGATGCATCCACTTGCCTTGTGCCGCCAAGGTCAGCATCGGCCATCTTGCGGTCGGCGAACTGGCGGATGCTTTCGTACATGCGGTAGCGGGTTTCGCCGGGCAACTGCGGCACTTCATAGGCGCGCAGCAGGCTCTTCTCCACCAGCGTTTCGACCACATCCATCGACAAAGGCGCATCCGGGAAGGTTGACAGGTCGATGACGGCCTCCGCCGCTTCGAGAAAGAACCCGTCGCGAAAAACGCTGCACTGGGCAAGGGCAAGCTGCTCGTAAGGCGCCAGCAGGTTCCACGACCACTCTATCGCGCCCAGCATCGTCAACTGCCGCTCGCTCGCGTCGCGCCGACGGCTGGTGAGCAGTTCAAAACGCTTGGGCAGCCGCTCCAGGATCTTCTGCGGCGACAGTGCGGAAACTCGCGCCGCCGCAAGCTCGATCGCCAGCGGGATGCCGTCGAGCTCATTTACGATCTTCCGCACAGCCTCTGTGTTGCCGGCATCCAGCTCAAAGTTGCGGCGGGCGTCGCGGGCGCGGTCGGCAAACAACTGCACGCCGGCGTCATCCCCCGCCGAGCCGCTGTTCAACGGATCCAGCGGGTACGCAGCTTCGCCTTGCAGGTGCAGCGGCTCGCGGCTTGAAGCGATGAACTGCACATGGGGTGTATCCTGCATCCACTTGCCCAGCGTCTCCGCGGCGTGCTGGGTAACCTGCTCAAAGTTGTCGAGGATCACCAGCAGCTTGCCGCGCATGCGCAGTGCGGAGTGGATCTGCACGGTGGGATCAGCTTCGGTCAGCGGAACGCCCAGCCCCCGCCCCACGCCCTGGCATATGCCCTCCGCCGAGCGTGCCTCGGTCAAATCACAGAACCACACGCCGCCGGGGTAGTCGTCTACTGCCGTCAGCCCGTACTCACGGGTAAAGCGCGTCTTGCCGATGCCGCCCGGGCCCAGCACCGTCACAAGCCGCGCGCCGTCGGCCAGCCGCTGTCGCAGCTCTGCCATCTCGGCCTGGCGACCCACGAAACTGGTCGGCAGGGGCGACAGGTTGGTGCGCCCTTTGGTTGGAGCGACCGTGGTCAGCGCAGCCGTCTTGGGTGTCAACCCGAGGTACTGCTCCAGGTGGGTGATCACCTGGTCCAGCGTTGCGCGGTCATCCGGCGCCTTGGCGCACATGGCCTGGATCAGTGTTCGCAATTCGCCGGGCACCTCGGTGAACGCGTCTTCCGGAAACTCCAGCTCGTGGCGGACGTGGCCCTCGATCATGGTGAAGGCCGACTCGCCGGGGTGGGGCAGACGGCCTGACAGCAAGTGATAGAGAGTGGCGCCGAGCGAGTAGATATCAGTGCGATGATCGGTGGGCTTGCCCTGCGCCTGCTCGGGCGACATGTACTGCGGCGTGCCCATGATGACGTCGGTCTGGGTGAGCTGCTGCTTCTCGGGCACGCTGAGTTGAGCGAGGCCGAAGTCGAGGACTTTGACTTCGACGTCTGCCTCCACCTGCCCATCGCTTCCGCGATGGGCTTTCAATAGGAGGTTGTGCGGCTTGATGTCTCGGTGGATCACGCCCTTGCTGTGGGCAAAGCGCAATGCGCGCGCGGCGCCCAGCGCAATGCGGGCGGCGAGCACTGTTGGCAGGCGGCCTTGCTCCGCGGTGTTGAGCGCCTCATAGGCGTCTCGCCCCTCCACGAATTCCGTGACCATGACGCGGAGGTACTCGCCGTTGTGCTCGCGGCGGCCGGCTTGCAGCACGCGCACGATGTTGGGGTGATCCAGCCGGGCGACGGCGCGGGCTTCGCGCAGGAAGCGCATGACGAACTGCTGGTCGGAGGCGATCTCCGGCTGCAGCACCTTGACCGCGACCTGGATGTCCAGCTCCACGTCACGGGCAAGCCAGACCGCACCCATGCCGCCTTCACCGATGCGGCGCTGCACCAGCAGGTTGTCGAGGGTTACGCCGGTGAGGTCCACGGCTGCGGGCGCCGGATCGGGTTCTGCCTTGTAGTCACCGGCGGAATCATCGGCGGAATCCCCCAGCATCGCCGCTTCGAGCTCGCGGGTGAGAGACAAGTCGACAGGGCTTTCATCCCTGCCCGCGGGCGAATCGGCATCTTCCGTCATGCTGTGGTGGCTCAAAGCGAGGCAGGTGCGAATGTTGCATTCCGCCCGCGGCGGGCGCTACCTGTTTAAGAAAACAGAAGCTGCGGCCTGCGCCGGATCAACAAGACGCGGCCCCGTGTGGGGCCGCGTCTTGTGGTGGTCAGGGCCGGACTTGAACCGGCGACCCACGCATTTTCAGTGCGTTGCTC
>CAZNBU010000262.1:0-5187 GCA_964571035.1 uncultured Planctomycetaceae bacterium
CTGGACGCTGCACGACTTCCAGCGCTGGGGCGGCGTCTGGGGCGGGGCCGGCGAGGCCCAGACCGGGATGCCGATCGCGCTGCGGGTGGAGTTCGACGCCATCCAGGACGGCAACGCCCTGCGCATGCACTTTGAGGCGTGCGATCCCGGGTACCAGAGCCTCTACCACGGCGTGCGGGCGGTGCTCTCCACGGCGCCTTCGGGCGCGCTGCGGGCGGTGGCGTTTTCGACCATCCACAAGGCGTTCCTGCTGGACCTGATCCCTGATGAAGAAGGCGTGATGGCGCTGTCCGGCGTGACCACCGCCGGCAACCGCATCTGGGTGACCTTCATGCAGGAAAGCTCGGACGCGCTGCAGTTCACCGGGTTCTGGCGCGCGCCGGGACAGCCGGTGGACGCACCGGGCCTGCCCCGCATGAGCGCGCAACTGCGCCGCCTGCGGCCTTTGCAGTTCGCGAAGCCGCCGGGCTAGCGGCTATTCCACCACCAACCGGACGACAGGCGACTTGGCGTGCTCGTGGCCTGTCTTCGCGCCGGTGTCGTTGAAGACCGCCAGCGCGAAGTGCACTGTGGAGCCTTGGGCGAACTGAGAGTCGTCCTTGTTGCCGGTGTCGAGCTTGCGCTTCAGCACCACGGTCCACATGCCGTCCGCCCATTTCGCGGCGCAGGTGATGTCGCCGCGGCTGTCGGCGGGGTCGCGCAGGCGGATGCTGGGCACGGTGTACCCCTCTTCGGGTTTGAAGTCTTTGGGCAGGTCGCGCGCGGTGTCGGCTGTGAAGGGTTTGGTGGTGTCAGCGTCTTGCTTCCATACCCACTTGGGGGCTTTGCCGTCTTCGCCGGCATTGGATTCGTAGGCTGACTTGCCCGCGTCGTCGGCGCGGCCGTTTTCGCCGCGGCCGAAGTTCTGGTCGTCGCACTTACCGTTCTGGCCGCCGCGGGCGGCTTTCCAATGCCACAGGTCGGCGCGCTGGCCTTCGGCGGGAGTTTCCATGCTGCCTTCGTGGCAGAGGGTCATGCACCCTTTCTCGGCGAACCCTTCGACGTTGTGGTCGAAGGCGAAGGCAACACGGTCCTCGTCGCCCTTTAGCTGGGTCCACTCGCCCTTGGTGAACTGCCATCCCTTCTTGGTGTCGCTCTTGGTCTCGTCCTTCCAGCGGGCCATGAAGTAGATGTTCTCGCCGTCGTTGAGGGCGCGTACTTCAACCTCGGGACCCGGCTCTTCCCACTTGTAGAAGGTAGGCGTCTTGATGCTTGCAGCCCCCTTCCAGGTGTCGTTGAGTTCAGCCGCCAACTCCACCTTCTCGACGCGCTTGGCGGAAAGCTCCTGCACGGGTGGCGCCTTAGCTTCTTTGGCCTGGGCCAGCACGGCGAACGCGCCGGCGGTAAAGGCAAACAGGAGCATGACGGCGGCAATACGGATCATGGTTCTTCCTTTTTATGGAGCAGGACGGCGTCTTCGCGCGCGCCGGTTTCGGTGAACTTGACCTCCACGTGGTCGCCGGGGCGTGTCGTACACTCAAAGGCTACGTGGTCGGCGCAGATCGGCAGCTCGCGCAGGCCGCGGTCGACCAGCGCGCACAGCTCGATGCGCCTGGGGCGGCCGTAATCGGCCAGCTCAATCAGCGCCGAGCGGACGGTGCGCCCGGTGTACAGCACGTCATCGACGAGCACGACGCGGCGGCCGTCCAGCTCAGCGGGGATGTCGCTGCCGTGGACAGTGGGCAGCTCGCGGCCCTTCAGGTCGTCGCGGTAAAGTGTGATGTCAATCGCGCCAAGCTCCGGGCGCGGTTGGCCCAGCTTTTCGATCGCGTCGGCTAACCGGACTGCCAGCGGGACGCCATTGGTGCGGATCCCCACCAGGATCGGCGGCAGGCTTCCCGGCGCGGTCAGCGCCCTGGCCAGCCTGACAACGCCCTCGGCAATGCCCTTGGAGTCAACAAACACGGTGGTCTTCATGGGGCGTCCAAACGGGGGATTGTGGATTGTGGAAAAGACGAGCGCCAGTGCATTCGGGTCACCCAACAAAACAAATTCCTACTTGCCAAAATACATCAAATATGTAAAAGTGCATGCGCCGTGTGGAGGGTGTCATGCCGGAAACCTTGGACCAGACAGAAATCAAAGCGCTGCTCGACGCCGTCGAAGCCGGCGAAGTGGACACTGAGCCCGAGCCGCCAAAGTCGTCAGCGCCGACCATCTCGGCCTACGACTTCAAGCGCCCCGAGCGCGTAGGCAAAGACCAAATCCGCGCGCTTGAGCGACTGCACGAAGTCTTTTCCCGCAACGTCTCGGCGGCGCTGAGCAACCACCTGCGCACGGTGATCGACTGCAGACTCACAGACACGGAGCAAGCCACCTACCAGGAGTTCACCAACTCGGTCGCCAACCCGACCTGCTTCAACTTCATCCACGCCAAAGAACTTGAGGGCGAGCTGATCCTCGACATCGAACCCACGCTCGTCTTCACCATGTTCGACAAGCTCACCGGCGGCGGCGGCACCAAGTTTCAGCCGCCCGAGCGCGCAATGACCGACCTGGAGTGGATGGTCATGAAGCCCACGCTCGAGCGCATTCTCGCGCAGCTCAGCAACGCGTGGGAAGGGTTGTTTCCGCTCAAGATGCGCTACACCAGCAACGAAACCAACCCGCAGCTCGCGCAGAACATCGCGCCGAACGAGCCGGTGGTGCTGGTCAGCTTCAGCGTGACGATCGGCGACGACACCAAGGGCACGATGACGCTATGCCTGCCGCACAACACCATGGAGCCGGTGCTGTCGCGCATGGCGGGATACTGGTTCGGCAACAAGGTGCACCGCAGCGAAGCCACGCAGCGCGACATGCGCCGCCAGATCAACGACGCGTCGGTGTCGCTGACGTGCGCACTGAACCCGGCGCACATGACGCTGCCCGAGCTATGTGACCTCGAAGTCGGCGACGTCATTCGCCTCGATCACCCGGTGCGCGACGCCGTAACCATCGAAATGGACGGCCAGCCCGCATTCGCCGGGCAGGTAGGCGTAATGGGCAAGCGCAACCAGCTATGCGTGCGCATCACGGACAACCTCGCAGCCGAGCGCCTGAAACGGCTTGCCAGATAGCACACAAGCTTTTCCCGTGAATCTGCGCCCTCCCGCGCGTAAGCAAGGCTTGCGAATGCGGACTATTGGGTAGTGCGGTCGACCCGCCCTTAAAAATTTTCTCTCCATTTGGGAACCTTCGCCCTGGCGGGCAGGTCTCTTGTCTGGATTGCCGGAATGGCAGCGGAACCACCGGGTACGCCCCGGGATGATGCAGCGGTAAACAGCGCCCGGGACGGGTTGCCGGGCGCGTTTGAAACGCTGCTGAAGCGGTACCACGCGGCTGTTTACCGGCAGATCCTGTTGATCGTGAATGGCGATCACGCCGCCGCAGAAGACGTAGCGCAGGAAACATGGTGGCGGATCGCGCGGGGTGTGAAGCGGTTTGAAGGCCGGTCAGGGTTTTACGCCTGGGCCTGCCGGATTGCTCGCAATGAGGCGCGCCGCTGGCTGGGCAGGAATGCACGTCGAATTCGCCTTGTGCCCCCCCTAGGCGAAGACGACCCGGCGGCGCAACGCGAGCAATCGGAGTTGGTACACGCGGCGCTGAAGCAGTTGCCGGAGAAGTTCGCGACGCCGCTGATGCTGGAGCTGTGGGAGGACATGAGCCTGAAGGAAATCGCCCACGCGCTGGGCCTTCCGGAGGGCACCGTCAAGTCGAGGCTTTTCCGCGCGCGGGCAAGGTTCCGCGAACTGTGGAGCGAACTGGCGGACGAGTGATGTGTGACGCAGGGTGGGGCTCACGGCGATTGACCTGGGCAAATGAACGAACGTTTTGACAAGTTGATACTCGATGCCAAGCCGCATGCGCCGCCCCATACGGGCGTGCTGGCGGCGGTGTCGGCTCGCGGAGTCCCTGAAGGAGTGGGGGCCGCTGCGTGGATACTGCGCGCGGCGGCTATTGTAGCGCTGGCGGCGGGGGTGGGAGCCTTGACGGCATGGCTGTCAAGCAACGGTGTGGGGTCCCCCGCCGCCGGCGACGCTACTGCGCTCGCCGGGTTGTCCAACCAGATCAACCAGAACATTGAGCAAGATGCCGAACCGAGTGTGGCATCGCTTGGCTATGCCGCGCTGCGCGACGATCTTTCCCGCCTAAAAGCCAGCATCGACGCCCTTGAAGCCGCGCGCATCGAGCAATGCGTGGCAGGCGTGCTCGAGCAGCGCCGCCTGGCAGAACGCAAGCGCTGGCAGGAGCGTCACGTCAGCTACATCTCGCGCAAGTACGAACGCCGCATGGAAGAACGGCTTGCCGAGCTCAAGCAGCAGGGCAAGTCTGCCGAAGAACTAGCCGACGCGCGGCGTGTGCTTTTAGAGCACGGCCAGGAAGCCGTGGCGCTTGTGCGCCGCAGCTACGCCACCGGCGAGCGTGTGACGCGCGCCGACTTCGCGTTGCTGGCGCGCGAGACCGAAGACCGCCTGCTGCGCGTAACCGGCGGCAACGGTTGGCACGATCTGCTCGGGTCGGATCCCGAGCACTGGGCGCCGACCGAGAACTTTCGCGACTGGGATGACTACGACAGCCTTGTCGATTGGACGCGGCGTACCACCCGAAGCTAGAACTCACGCAACTTGGAAGGAAGCAGGGCGGCCTGTCGATTGTTCGACAGGCAACCCCAAAGGGAGACAAGCATGAAACCGATCTGGATCCTTGTGGTCGTACTTGCGTCTGTCGCCGCCGGCGGCACGGGCGGGTTTCTTGCCACCACAATGGCTGAACCACCAGTCAGTGCCCCGAAAGTCGAAACGGCGGCAACCACAGGGGTAGACCATACGGAAGACCTGAAACTGCAGGCAGACAGCATCCAGGCGCTGAACAAGCGCTTCGACACCGAGATGGCTGCGTTGCGCAAAGATCTCCGCGCGGCGGAATTCGAGGCGGCCACACTCAAGGAGCAACTGGCCAAGCAGGCCACGCGCGTCGAGAACATGTCCAAGCCGGCGTCGGACACACAGCCGGAGGCGTCGGACCCCGCCGAGAACGTGGAGCCAACTGCATTCGAAGCCCGCGTGCAGGAAGCGGTCGAGAAGCTGGAAGAAAAGCGCCGCGCCGAGCAGCGGGAAGAGTGGCAGAAGCGCATGACCGAGCGGACGGAAGAACGCCGCAAGGAAG
>CAZNBU010000262.1:5197-5475 GCA_964571035.1 uncultured Planctomycetaceae bacterium
CGCTTAAGCTGACCACCGACCAGCAGGCCAAGGTTGATGCCACGCTGGTGGAGTACACCGAGAAGCGCCGCGACCTGTGGCGCCGCGGCAACGAAGCGCGCGAAAACGAGCAGGAATTCGACTGGCGCGCCGAGTCAGCAGCGATCGAGACCACCTACAAGGACCAGATTCGCGCGAACCTGCTGGGCGGGCAGCTTCAGCAGTTCAACGAACTGGTCGGCGAAGGCCAGATTGAAGACATCGCCGGCGGACGCCGCGGATGGGGCGGCGGAGGCAAC
>CAZNBU010000263.1:0-5423 GCA_964571035.1 uncultured Planctomycetaceae bacterium
CGATGCCCGGCATGGTGAGGGTGCCAAGGCCAGCCGCCATTGCGCCCATCAGCAACGTCACCACGATGACGAGGTTGACGATTGTAAGCACGCCCAGGCCGCGATAGACCAGCAGGGCGAAGGCAAACACCAACAGCGCGCCGATCACCAGCGAGATCAGGCCGCGCTGCACCGCTTCTGCGCCTTCCGACGGGCCGACGCTTTCTTCGCCTTCCAGTTCAAGTTTGACGTTCAGCGAGCCCGACTTGAGCACGTTGATGATGTCGTCGCGCTCCTTGACGCTGAAGTTGCCTGACAACTGCACACTGCCGCTGATCGTGTCCTGGATGGTGTAGGCGCTGTAGATCTTGTCATCGATGACAATCGCCAGCAGGCGCGGGTCTTCGCCGCCCGCCGACGCGACCTTGTGCTTGCGCGTCAGGTCTTCGAAGCGCGTGACCGCCAGCCCCTTCAGGTCGAAGCTGACCGCCATACGCCCGGTCTTGTCGGTGGTCGGCTGAATGTTGGCGAGGTCTTTGCCGGTGATGTCGTACTCGTCGATCACCAGCACGGGCACGTACTTCTTGCCGTCCTTTTCCTTGACGAGGCTGCTTTGGGTGGCGTCGTCGCGTTCAAGCTCGATCCACTTGTACTTGTAGCCTTCGTCGCGCGGGTAGTCGCCGACTTCGAGGTTGCGGAAGTCGCCGTCTTCTGCTGCCAGCACGCGCATCTGCAGTTTGCCGGTGGTTTCGAGCAACTGCTTGTAGCGGTCAGTTTCTGCCGAAGTGGCGAACTCGGGCAGCTTTACTTCAAGCCGGTCGTCACCGAGCGGAGAGATGTTCAGCTCGGTGATGCCCGTAGCGCCGAGGCGGCGGTTGAGCGTTTCGATGGTGGGGCCGACGAGGTTCTTCTCGTCGCGGCGGCGCTTGGCTTCGTCCCATGTCTGGTAGTAGCGGCGCAGCGCATCGGCGCGGTCTTCATCGAACTGGCCGGGCACGCGCAGCAGCTCGAAGTCAGGCTTTTCCCACGCGCCCTCGATCAGCGTCCCGCCGTCGATGACGTCGCCGAACTTCTCCAGGGCCTCGGGCGAAAGGCGGTCTTTGTAGTCTGCCAGCGGCTCCAGCAGGGCGCGGACGTTGGCTTCAGCCTCTTCCATGTCCTGCTGCTTCAGCACGTAGCGCAGCGAGCTGCCGCCCTTGAGGTCCTGGCCCAGGTTCCACTTGTAGGCGTGCAGCGGGAACTGCCACCACTGGCCGGTGGAGAGCTTGCCGTCCTTGTTGAGGTCGAGGCGGTCGAAATCGGCGCCCTTGAACTCATCTTTGTCGACGTACCCATCCTTGTTGGTGTCGTTTTCCTCCAGGTACTCGTCCTGGATTTCGCGCCGTTCAGGCTCCGGCTTTGGAATCGCCAGGTACAACCCGATGATCAGCAGCAGTACCGGGTGCCAGCGTTTGATGAAGTCCCACATGTGTCGGTCTCGTTTTCGTGTCGGCGCTCTTTGCGCCAAAAGTAGTTGGTGAAGCCCGGCGCGAAACGCCGGAAGGGCACAGCCGCACGCGCACGCGTTTGGCTGATCCTAGAGCAGCGGGGGGCCGCGGCAGGCGCGGGCCGGCAGGTGCCGCGAAAGCGGCGCAGGGATAGCTGGGGCGTCGCAACAACTTCGCGGCGGCGGAATGTCCAGCGTAAGCAAAGCACCGGGCAGCGCGGTGATGGACTGGGTGTACCCCTCCGGCCCGTGCGTCGAATCATCCGGCGCAAGCACCGGGGGTGTGTAAGCCAGGGTGGGGGATGCAGCCGCGATCAGGATTGGGGTCGCGCCGATGACTGTGGCCGACTGCCGACCGTCCCGAAGGTCCTCGCGGGCGGATGCGGCGGCCTCATCGTCCTGTGCCGCCTGCTGTGCGAGCAGGATGTGCGACATCGGGTCGAGCACCCGCACGGCGTTCAGTGTGTCGCCGATCGATTGCACCACGTGCAGGCGCGGCACGTTCGCGTAGCACGCCAGCGCCGCGGCAAAAAGCGCGGCGACTACAATCGGGTGCTGGCGGCGGGCCTTCACGTCTAGTCGTCCTTCTTCGGGGCGGACTTCTTTTCGTCAAACACCTTGGCAATCGCCATCAGGCTGTAGACGGCATGCACTTTCTTGTCCTCGTCCAGCAGCAGGCGGGCTTCCTGGTTCTCGGTGTCGATCTTGTCCACTCGGGCCAGCAACCCGCTGTTGAGCATGACGCGGGTGCCGGGCTCCAGGCCTTCCACCATCTTCTTGTGCTCATTCTCCTGGCGTTTGCGCGAGCGGCTCATGAAGAACATGAACACCACGAAGATCAGCAGCATCATGATCATCATGGGCAGCATGCCCGCGCCGCCACCCTGGCCGCCTTCCTGCGCCAGGAAACTGAAAACGTGTGTGCTCACTTGTCCCTCGTCTGTCCCGTGGATCTCTACGTCAATGAACGCTTGTGGGCTTCAACCCTGTAGGCCTCAAGGGTGTCGCCTTCTTTCAAGTCATCAAAATTCTTCAACTGGATACCGCACTCAAACCCCTCGCGCACTTCCGAGGCGTCGTCCTTTTCGCGCTTCAGGCTGGAGACTTCGGTTTCGTACAACACCGCACCGTCGCGCACCAACCGAAGCTTGTTGTCGCGCTTGATGTGCCCCTTGGTGACGTAGCAACCGGCGATCTGGCCGACCTTGCTGACTCGGAACACTTTGCGCACCTCGGCGGTGCCTTCGTACACCTCGACAAGCTCCGGCGCCAGCAGGCCCGCCAGCGCGTCGCGAATCTGGTCGATCAGCTTGTAGATGACGTCGTAGGTGCGGATGTCCACGTGGTGGTTGTCCGCCAGCTCGCGCGCCTTGTGGTCCACGCCCACGTGGAAGCCCACCACGATGCCGTGGGCCGCTTCCGCCAGGTGCACGTCGGTGGTGGTGATCTGGCCGACCGCGGAGTGGATGACCTTCACGCGCACTTCGTCGTGCTGCAGCTTGCCCAGTTCCTGTTTGATCGTCTCGGCGCTGCCCTGCACGTCGCTCTTGAGAACAATGACCAGCTCTTTAACCGCCTGACCTGCGCGCGCCTTCGACCATTCTTCCAGGCTGAACCCGCGTGAGCGCTCCAGCTCCTTCTCCTGCTGGCGCACCATGTTGGCGATTTCGGCGGCCTTCTTGATGTCCTTCATGCCGTGGAACAGGCTGCCCGCTTCCGGCATTTCGTCGAGCCCGGCGACTTCAACGGGCATGCTGGGCCCGGCGGATGTGATCACGCGCAGGCCGTCGCCGCGCGGCTCCTGCATCGCGCGCACGCGGCCGTACCCGTGGCCGGCAACGATCACGTCGCCCGTGCGCAGCGTGCCTTCCTTGACCAGCATGGTCGCCACGATGCCGCGGCCCGTGTCGCGGTGCGCTTCCAGTACCGT
This sequence comes from uncultured Planctomycetaceae bacterium, assembly GCA_964571035.1. Classification (GTDB taxonomy): domain Bacteria; phylum Planctomycetota; class UBA8742; order UBA2392; family UBA2392; genus JADJRK01. The sequence continues at coordinate 3,396 of CAZNBU010000263.1, forward strand.
GCCGACGGCGGGCTTTTCGGTAATCGCCTTGAGTTCCAGCAATTCCGACATGTCCGAAAGCACCTGCACCAGCTTGTCGACGCCTTCCTTGGTGATGCTGGACAGCTCAATGATCTCGTTATTGCCGCCCCAGTCGGGCGCCATAATGTTGTGCGCCGCCAGTTGCTGGCGCGCCTTCATGATGTTGGCTTCGGCTTTGTCGATCTTGGTGATCGCCACCACGATTTCGACTTCCGCGGCCTTGGCGTGCGCGATGGCTTCTTCGGTCTGCGGCATGACGCCGTCGTCGGCGGCCACCACGATCACCGCGATGTCAGTAACGTTGGCGCCGCGGGCACGCATGGCGGTGAACGCCTCGTGGCCCGGTGTGTCAATGAACGTCACGCGCAGGCGCTTGGCGTCGGCGTCCACGTCGCTTTCTTCGTAGATCGACGTGTACTTGCCGTCCTTTTCCTGCAAGTCGAGGCGGAACGCGCCGATGTGCTGGGTGATGCCGCCCGATTCTTCGCTGACACGGTCCAGAGTCGCGATCGCGTCGAGCAGGCTGGTTTTGCCGTGGTCGACGTGGCCCATGATGGTGACGATGGGGGCGCGCGTCTCTTCAATGCCGGCGTCTTCGTCGAAGCGCTCAAGCTGCTCGGCGATCAGGGTCTCGGCGTCCTTGGGCTCGGTGACCGTGATCTCGCGCTCGAAGATGATTCCGATCTGCTCAATCACGTCCTTGCTGAGCGAGTCGTTGATGCGGATCGGCGGCAGGCCTTCCTTGATCATGCGCGTCATGATTTCGTTGGTCTTGACGCCCATGGCCTCGGACAACTGCCGCAGGTTCAGCGGCTGCTCGACGGTGACCGGGCCGGTCGGCAACTCGACCTTCTTTTCTTCGATGAAGTCGTCGCCGCGGCCGCGCCTGCGCGACCGGCCGCCGCGCGGACGGTCGTAGTTGAGCTGGCTGACCTCAAAGCGCTCACGCCGCGAGCGCCCTGCGCCCCCTGAGCCCGCGCCGTACCGCTGCTCGCGGAAGCGCTCGGGGATGATTTCGCGGGTCTGTTCCTGTGTTACGCGTCCGCGACGTTCGCGCCGCGCTGTGTCCTGCGTAGCCGGCTTGGCGACTTCGCGTGTCTCGACTGCCTTGTTGCCGGTGGGCGGGGCGGGTTTGTACTCCGCGGGCTTGTCGACCTGGATTTCCGCAAGCCGCTGCTCCTGCGTGGTGTGCTTCTGCTTCACCATCGCGCGCAGCATGAACTCCTCGGACGGGGTCAGGCCCTTGAACCCCTTGCGCCCGACCTCGATGCCGATCGAGCGGGCGATGCGGCTTACTTCGCGCGGTTCAATCTTGAACTCGCCGCCGATCTTGAAGACGGTCTCGTGCTTCTGCACGCGCTGCACCAGCGTTTCGTCGATGTCCTCGACTTCATTGATTTCGACGCCGAGCAACTGCCCCACGAAATCGACATGCTGCGGCTCAACTCCAAGGCGGTCGCCGAGCGCCTTGAGGCGCTTGAATTCGGCGGCTTCTTCCTTGCGGCGCTTTTCGTCTTCCTTGGCTTTGCGGGCCGCTTCTTTGTCCTCGGCGGCTTTGCGGGCTTCTTCCGCGGCTTCGGCTGCCGGTGTGGGCTTTTCCTCGGCTACCGGTGCGGGCTCGTCCGCCAACCCCAGGTGTTTGCGGATACGTGCGACCTCCTCGTCGCTCAGCTTGTCGATCGCGCGTTTTACCTGGATGCCGACTTCGGCTGCCTTGGACTTGAAGTCCTTCAAGTCCATCCCGAGGTCTTTGTAGACCTTGTGCGCCGGTGTCGCGCCTGCTTCTGCCGTCTTTGAGTCTACTGCCATAAACCGCTCTGGTCCTTCGTCCGAATGCACCTCAACTACATGTACTAACGATTCAGCCCTTCGTCATCCCGCCGCATGGCTTCCATTTTGGAGGCCTGCGCCGCGTATTCTGCCGCGCGGGCGAATGGGTCCGCGGGGGCCTTCGGCGGCTGGCCCGGGGCGCCCTCTTCGCCGCCCTGCTCTTCTTCCGGATCCTGG
>CAZNBU010000264.1:0-5381 GCA_964571035.1 uncultured Planctomycetaceae bacterium
TCTCGCGGCAGTTGATCTCTTCCGCGCGGATGCCCGCAAGCACCTTGCCTTCGTCCTTGTCCGAGTAGTGGTTGTTATACTCGTAGACGGTGCCGATGCCCTTGTCGCTGACCTTGGCGGTCACATCGAGCTTGTCCGCCGGCGTGCGCCAGTTGTAGTCGTTGAGCACGACCTCTTTGGGCAGCTGCTTGTGCGTGCATCCCAGCGTGCTGACGACTTCCTTTTTCAGCCAGTCGTTGGACAACGAGCCGCCCTGTGTGCCGTCTTCGTTGCCGCCCATCTGCGGGTTGAAGTCGAACTCGGTGTCGCCGACCAGCGTGCCGTAGGCCTCAGCCGCGTCGCCCAGCACCCTGACTTCTGCTTCGTCATCCTGCGTGAAGTAGTAGAAGATGCCCTCGTGCTCAAGCCAGCGGCTGATGAAGTCAAAGTCCGACTCCTCATACTGCACGATGTATTCGCGGGTCTTGTAGCTGGCGCTGAGCTTGCCGAGGTCCACCTTCACTTCGTACTCGTCGCAGATTTCCTTGACGAGGTCCGGGATCGTCTTGTCCTGGAAGATGCGGGTGTTGTGCGAAAGCGTGAGCTTCCAAAGCCGCGGGGCCAGCACGGCGCGGTAGTAGATCCAGTCGTTCTGCTTGCCCAGCTGCTCGACGTCGGACACGACGCCGTGGATCTTCACTGTCGTCGCGGCGCGGGAATCGGCGCCCGATTCGGTGATGCCCTGCTTGATTGAAAGGTACGCCTTCTCCTCGATCAGCTTGGCAAGGTCGATCTCCTTGTCCTTGCTGGCAAGGTCCAGCACAAACCGGTACGGCCGGCTGATCCCTTCGTCACCCTTGATCCCGGCGACTTCGAGTTTGTCGTCGTCCACCGCTTCCGAGTGAAACTTCATCACCCGAGTAATTTCGATAGCTGGCATGGCTCGCCTCCTGGTTCATCGGTCCTGTGCTTGTTCCGAGCAGAGGGCCGTTGGGCGTTCCTGACGACCGTCAGGATCCGAATGCAAAGCTGAAGTCGCCCGTCTCCCCGATTCCTACCTTCATTTTCTCCGGCAAGTCCCCTTCACTCATCTTCTGCAACAGTTGCGTGCTCATCTGCGGCAGCAACGTGCCGCGGATGATGTGGTCGATGTTGCGCGCGCCGGTTTCAACTTCGGTGCAACGCGCGGCGATCGCCTCAGTTACCTTGGGATCAAACGTGAGCGCCATGTTGTGCGTGGCGTGCATGCGCTTGACGATCTTGTTCAGCTTCAGGTCCGTGATCATCTTCATCGCGTCCTGGTTGATCGTGTAGAACGGCAGGATCGACATGCGCGCCAGCAGCGCCGGCTTGAAGTGCGCGCTGAGCGCCGGGCGGATCAAGCTGACCAACTCGTCCACGTTGGGCTGATCGCCGTCGCTGCACGCCTCGGTGATAATGTCCGTGGCGAGGTTGCTGGTCAGGAACATCACCGTGTTCTTGAAATCCACTTCGCGGCCTTCGCCGTCATTGAGCTGGCCCTTGTCGAACACCTGGTAGAACAGGTTCATCACGTCGAGGTCAGCCTTCTCGACTTCGTCCAGCAGCACCACGCTGTACGGGCGCTGGCGCACCGCCTCAGTCAACTGGCCGCCTTCGCCGTAGCCCACGTATCCCGGCGGGCTGCCGATCAGGCGGCTTACCGTGTGCTTTTCCTGGAACTCCGACATGTTGACGGCGGTCATGAAGCGCTCGCCGCCGAACAGCAGGTCGGCAACCGCCAACGCGGTTTCGGTCTTGCCGACGCCCGACGGGCCGACGAACAGGAAGACGCCCATCGGCGCTTCCGGGTTGCCGAGGCCGGCTTTGCTCGCGCGGATGCCCGTGGCGATGGACGCCATCACGTGATCCTGTCCCTTCACGCGCTTCTTGAGCTCGTCTTCCATCGTCAGCAACTGTGTCGCCTGGTCCTTGACCATGTTGCCGACCGGGATGCCGGTCCAGTCGCCGATCACCTTGGCAACGACTTCGCTGGTGACTTCGACCGGCACCAGCGGGTCCTTACCCTGCATGTCGCGCAGTGTGGCGAGTTCCTTCTCGAACACTTTCTTGAGCTCATCCGCGTTGTCAGGGAAGTCGTACTTGGGCTCTTCAGCCTTCGGCTCGACTTCTTCCTTCTTCTTGGACTTCGTTTCCTTCGACTTGACGGTCGTGGCCTTTGACGCGGCCTTGGCAGCCGGCGCGCCGTCTTTCTTTGGGTCGAGCAGTTCGTTGAGCTTGTTGCGGGCGGCTACAACCTTGTGGGCCTGTTCGCGCTCGCCCATCCAGCGCTTCTTGAACTCTTCGGCTTTCTTCTTGGTCGCCGAGATACTCTCTTCGAGCTGCTTCATCAGGTCGGGGTTCGCGTGGCCGCCTGTTTCGGCATCGCGCTTGAGCGCGCCCAGCGTGCGCTCGTCGGTCTCCACGCTGCGCTCAAGGTCCTGCAGCTCCGGCGGCTTGGCGAGGAATGCCACCTTCACGCGCGCTGCCGCGGTGTCTACCAGGTCGATGCCCTTGTCCGGCTGCTGGCGGCCGGCGATGTAGCGCGAGCCCATCTCGGCGGCAGCCACCAGCGCTTCGTCGCGAATCACGACGCCGTGCGACTTTTCGTAGTTCGCGCGCAGGCCGCGCAGCATGACGGCGGTCAGCTCCGGCCCCGGCTCGTCCAGCTTCACAAGCTGGAAGCGGCGGGCGAGTGCCGCGTCCTTTTCGAAGTACTTCTTGTACTCCGACCAGGTGGTGGCCGCGATTGTGCGCAGCTCACCGCGCGCCAATGCCGGCTTGAGCAGCTGGCCCGCATCGCCGGTTCCGGCTGCACCGCCCGCGCCGATCAGGGTGTGGGCTTCGTCAATGAAGAGAATGAGCGGTTTGGGACTCTGCTTGATCTCTTCGATCACGTTCTTGAGGCGGTTCTCGAACTCGCCCTTTACGCTGGCGCCGGCTTGCAGCAGGCCGACGTCGAGGCCGATCAAATCGACATTGCGCAGCATCTCCGGCACGTCGCCCTCGACGATGCGCAGCGCGAGGCCTTCGACCACCGCGCTCTTGCCGACGCCGGGGTCGCCCACGCAGATCGGGTTGTTCTTGCGGCGTCGCGCCAGGATGTCCACCATCTGGCGAATCTCGCGGTCGCGGCCGAAGACGGGGTCAAGCTTGCCCTGCCGCGCGCGCTCGGTGAAGTTCTGGCAGAAGCGTTGCAAGGCTGTGCCGTCCTTGCTGGGTTCAGCCCCGGGTGCACCCGCGCCTGGCGCGCCGGCGGCTTTGGCCGCGCCGGCTGCCGTTTCGCTGCTGCCGTCGATGATCTGGTTGAAGTTCTTCTTCACTTCAGCCAGAGGGATGTCGGTCAACTGGTCGATGTAGTCGCCCGAGGCCAGACGGTTTGGGTTCGCGATCAGCGCCTGCATCAGATTCGCACCGCGGATCTCGGCCAGGCCATGTTCGATGCTGGCGATCAGCCACGCGCCCTGGAACCACTGGCTCAGCAGCGGGCTGAACACCGGCCGGCCCGCGTTGCCGGTCTTGAGGTTGTCCAGGTCGCGCGTCAGCGTCTTGATCAGGCGCGCCCCGTCGACGTTGAACTTGTTCAGGACCTGCGAGGCATCCGCAGCCGGATCCTCAATCATCGCCTGGAACACGTGCTCAACCGTGACTTCATAGTTCGTGCGCGAAACGCAGTTGCCCGCCGCGGCTTCCAGCGCGCGCGTGCAAAAGCGGTTCAGCCGCCCCACCAGTGCCTTGAGATCAACCTCGACCATGTTTCCATCCTCTGAAACGGAACGTCACGCTGCGGTCTTCACCGCGGGTCTCGCCAAGCCAACTGCACCAGCCGAGACGTGTCTTGGGGGAATCCAGTTGCGCCTGCGGGACTTCATCACCGCGCAGGGTCAACGTCAGTTCGTAATCCAGCCCGTCGCCGTTGAGCAGGTCGGCAAGTTCCTGCAACTGCTCCTGGTCGCTCTCGCCGGGCAGCATGCCCAGGTAGTCGTCCAGGTGCAGCGGCCCCATCTTTACTTCAAACCCGCCGGCGCGGTCGTACACCTCGCCGCCGATAATGGCGTTCAGGCCGAGCGTGCAGTTCAAACCACCGATGCGGTTGCGCTGGTCCTCGGGGATCGCAGACCAACCGCCCGTGCACTGTTCAATGGCAATCGGCGACTCAGGATAATGCGCCTGCAGCATCGCCCGGAAACTCTCGGCGCTGCGCGGAAGCTGCGTGACCAGGCCCGCGTACGACAGCAGCCGCGACACCGGCACCTCACGGCCCTCCGGCAAAAGCTCCAGCGCGCACCCGATCAGGCTGAGCAGGCGGGTCGAAAAGTAGTCCTTGCCTGCACTGTCGTACTGCACCGCGTGGCGATACTTCACCCACGTGCGGTAGAACAGGCTCAGCAGGCGGTGGTGAAACAGGTCCAGGAACCCGCGCAGCAGGCTGTCATCCTCTTCGCGGCGTACCAGGTCTTCGGTGTAGTGGTTGGGCAGCGGCGACGAAGTGCCGTACAGCCCCATGAATGCCACGTCGATGACGTAGCGCGGGGTGCCGTCGGCGGCTTCGATTTCGCGAACGGTCTGGACGTCCGATGTCGGGAAGGACATGTCCAGCGATGGGCGCAGGCGCACGCGTTCGCGCTCAGCGGGGCCCTGGTGGCCCAGCCGCGGCGCATCCCGGTGCAGACCCTGCAACACGCGAACCGCCTCAAAGAACGAGAACCTATGCCCGTTCTTGAGCAGCTCGGTTGCTACAGGATCGCGCGTCGCCCAATCCGTGCCGGCCACAGGAACTCCTCACCATGTTTGGCGCCCGTTACCTTCAGGCGCGAAAATGCGTTCAGTGTTACGTACTGCGCGAAGAACTCGTTCAACACTGACGAAAACAGGTACAGCTCGCCGATGCCGCCCGTGAGTTCTTCATTCAGCGTCAGGTCAACTTCCATGCCGCGCACGGGCGAGCCGTCCAGCAACCGCATGCCGGACTTGCCCGACACCGCCTGGATACCCTCCAGCAGCCGGGCATGAGCCTGCGCGGTCTGCCGGTCAATGCGGGCGCGAAAGTTGTACAGGGCGGCCACATTGCGCAGCGCGTCCACGCTGAGCAAGGAAAGGGAGTTCAGCGTCAGGTGCGCGATCAGCCGCCAGTGCAGGTCTTCTTTTAACGGCGGCGGCACCGATGGCACCGGGCGCCCAATGTTGCGGTACTTGGCAAACAGCGGGCTGGTCGGCGTCTTCACCGAGATGTCGCCGGCATCGAGGCGCATCGGCAACTGGCCGTTGGTGCAGGTCAGCTCAACCGTCAGCGTCTCGACGCGCGGGCGCGCGGCGGGATCGTCCGGGTCCACAAAGCTCAGGTGCAGGTCGGTGCCGTCGCCGAGCACCGCCTCGGCGCGCCG
>CAZNBU010000265.1:0-562 GCA_964571035.1 uncultured Planctomycetaceae bacterium
CCGGGCCTGGTGACGCTGGCAGAAAAGGCGATGGCGCGCGACCGCGACAAGCGCGTGGCTTCGGCCGCTGAATTGGCAACCGAGATCGCGGCCTACCGCGGCGGGCGGACACTAAGCGTTTACAACTACAGCTCCGCGGAGCTGCTCAGGCGCTTTGTCGCGCGCAACAAGACAGCGGTGAGCGTCGGCGCGCTGGCGGCGTTCGCGCTCGTAGCTGTCGTGGTGCTCAGCATTCTAAGCATCCGCGGCGAGCGCGACGTGGCGGAGGGCGCGTTGGCCGAGCGCGATGCACTGGCCGAGCAGCGGCGGGCGAAGAGCGAGCAACTGATCGCCGCGCGGCGCGAACGCATCAACAAGCAAAGCCTTGCGCTGGCGGCGCTCAGTCCGGACACGGCACGTGAGCGCGCGCGCACACTTGAGTCCGAACTGAAAGCCCTGAGCATCGAGCAGCGCCGCATTAACGGCGTCAACCGGCCCGAGATCACCGCCGCAGCCACCCGGCTGCTGGAGACTACCGCCGCGCGGCAGGAACTGGTGCGGCTGGCGCTTCAGCCGGTCGCGG
>CAZNBU010000265.1:572-5369 GCA_964571035.1 uncultured Planctomycetaceae bacterium
CAAACAGGAAGCGCTGATCCCGCCCGATGAGCTGCGCAAGCACGAGGCCTCGCTGGCTGCCGACCGGCTGCTGGCGGCTTCGCTGGCCACGCTGAACGAGGACTTTGCGGTGGCTGAGCTGATCCTCGACGACACGCGCGCGCCGGCCGATGTGTTGTCTCGGGCGCGAGCCGAACTGGGCAGCGCCCGCACCGAGCTGCTGCGCCGCCGCGCCGAGCGCATCAGCAAGATCCTCGAGTTCATTCGTGCAGGCAAGGACGACGACGGCCGCTCGGTCAACGCCGCGCGCGTGCAGGACTTTGTTGTCGAGGTGGGCGGTTGGCGCGAGCAGCAGACCGTCGACCGCATGCTCGAGGCACTGCAACCCCGCATCGCCAGCGCGCATGAGCAACCGGCGGGCACAATCTGGAACATCCGCCAGCGCTTTGAAATCCAGTTCATCTGCGACGTGCTGCTGCAATCCGGCCGCGCAGAGCAGGCGGTGCCGCCGCTGGCTGAGCTGATGCTCGCGCTTTCGGACGAAGATCTCGTGGTGCAGATCGCGATGACACTGTGCCGGCTGGAACACCCGTCGGCGTGGCGGCCGCTGGCAGAGCTGAAATCGAAAGCCGGCGACGAATCGCCGCTGTGGACTCGCGTGAAGCGCCAGTTCTGGCGCGTACCGGAGCCAGCCGACCTGCCGCGCGCCGTGAGCGTCGAGGAGCAGCTCAACCTAGCGCGCTTGCGGCTTGACCAGGGCCGCTTCGAGCCCGCAGCCGAAGTGCTGGAAGCAATCCTGGCCCGGCACCCCACGCACCAGGAGACACTGCTGACGCTCTCGCGGGCACAAGACCAGTCCCGGCAGGAAGGCCGCTATGAGCGGGCGCTGGAGCTGGCAGAGCGAGTCATCGCGGAAAACCCGTACCACGCGCGCGCGCTGGCTTGGAAGGCGCGCATCCTGTTGTTCGGGCTGCCGGGGCAACTGGCGCCGGCGACGCTGGAGGAAAAGGAGGCGCGGCGCGACCAGTTGAACGAGTTTGCCGACCGCGCGATAGCTGCCGCCCCGCGCGACTGGTGGCCGCGCATGATCCGCGCAACGACGCGTCGCTATATCGATGAAGAGGGAGCGTGGGCGCACGACCCCGTGCTCGCGCTACAGGACCTCGACCTGGCAATCGAGCTGGCGCCGCGCATACCCGAGCTCTATGTGGAACGCGCGAGGACACGGCTGAGCGCCGTCTCACGCCAAGCCGCGCCCGGCGAGCGCGCGGGCGCCGCGAAAAACGCAGCACCGCTTTCGCTGGTGGACCTGAACCGGGCAATCGACCTCGACCCCGAGAACTCCAATACCTGGGCCGCGCGCGCCGACATCTACGGGGTGCTGGAGAACATCGACGCCAGCATCCGCGATATCTCGCGCGCCATCGAGCTTGAGCCGGGGCGATTCCAGCACTACCGCGCGCGCGGCCACATGCGGCACGAGATCAAGGACTACGCCGGCGCGCTGGACGACTTCAACACGATCATCGAAATGCGCGGCGAGTCGTTCCCGCCAGTGTTCGCCGAGCGCGCGCACGTCTACGAATCCATGGGCGAGCTGGAACTCGCCATCGAAGGCCTGCAGCGCTACGTAGACCTGCGCCCGGGGTTCTTCGACAACCCCCGCGTCCTCGAAGAAATCGAGCAACTCAAGAAAAAACTCGCAGAACGCAACACGCACCCCGACTGAACCGACTGCGTCGCCACCCGCGCGACAAGGATTCGCGAAAAAATCTGGCGCCGTAAGTCGTTGGCAAGGCTTGAGTTGCCGCTACCGCACTGCGCGCCTGCCGAAAATTCCGGGCTGACGTGTGTCCGCGGGTTCCTGTGTTTAGGGGCGACGCTTGCGTCGCCCTCGCCGGGGGTCCGGCCCCAAGGGGGCAGGCACCTTTTCGGGCGGCAGTATGCCCGAAAAGGTGCCTGACCCCCTACCCGGATGCCCCCTCGCAGAAACAGCACCCGGAGCACGCCATGGATCTCACACCCGACCCGTACCGCGAACTCATCGTGCGCACCGCCAAGGCGCGCTGGCACCTCGACGAGATCGCCGCCCTGCGCGCCCGCGCCGTCGAAATCCTTGCCGCGCAATCCCGCGATATGCAAGCCAGCCTGCACGCCCTGAAGCACAACCTCCCGCGGCCCCGGTGGACCATCACTCACCACGAAGCCGACCGCGCCGCGTACCTCTGTCTGCTGTTGCCAAGGCTGGAGCACCTGTCCGAGCTGCTGGTAGCGCGCGACTGCAACGAAGCCCTCGGCAAGTCCTCGCCCTACTGGAACAAAGCGAGTCGGATGGAGGACGCCAACGAAGCAGAGTTCCACAAGCTGTTCGCCCAGGTACTCCCGGTAGAAGCCGGCAATCAATCGGCGGGAATCGCCAATCGGAAATCGGCAATCGGGCGACGAACCGGAGAACAAGAGCCCGAAGCGCAAGCGAGGGCGTGCGTGCAACACGCTGGAACCGCGCAAACTAAGACAAGCAATCGCCGCATGGAAAAGCGTGCCGTTTCTTCCGTCGAAGCCTCAGCAAAGGCCGACCTGCCCACCATGAGCGCGCCACATGCGCCTGCCCTGAGCTCGTCGAACGGGCCAGCCCATTCGACACGCTCATGGCAGGACCTGAGCCAGTCGAACGGGCCCACAAAACACCGAAACACCAAGCACACCCAAACCAACCGGGACAAACCAACCCGGGTGCGCCACCAAAAAGAACGCCGCCACCAAACCCACCGCCCATGGAGCATCAACCAACGGCTCCACCTGGAGCAGTTTCGCGGTTGGTGTAGCGCAGGCGTCTCGTCTGCACAGGGCGCGCGCCTCTGGCACGCGCCAGCAGTGGCGTGGCCGGGACGGCCACGCCCGGTGCAGGCCGGAGGCCTGCGCTACGCTTTCACTGAAACTGGTCCAGGCGCGCTGCAAACCAAACACGCAACCAAAACGCGGGCAAACACCAACCACGCCCACCCAGCCAAGCAAAAGACAGGCCCCGGAGGTGCCTGTCTCGCCACCGCCTGCGGTGAGGGCGGTCGAACCGCCGCCTAGACGGGGAGTCGCGGCCAAGGCCGCGACAGCAAACACCAACAGCACGCCCGAGGCGTGCCATTCGCCGTGGCTTGCGTAGCATCGGCTTCCAGCCGATGTCGTACGCACGGGCCTCCGGCCCGTGAAGCATTGGCCAGAGGCCAATGCGCACTCCATCGGCTGGAAGCCGATGCTACGTCGCTTAACCCACCCACCGCCAATCCTTGAGACCTGCTTTGGCTGGGTTCTCGCGGGCGTACCAGACGTGGTGCATGAGATCAGCGCGGTCGCGGATCAAATGGTCGTACGATTCGGGTTGCCACACCGGCCCGCTGCGCCCGAGCACTTTGTTGATGCGATTCGCCGTGAAAGATTTCCAACTGTGCAGAATCTCCGACAACTCATGATCGCCTATCGGGGTAAAGACGGCGTGCACGTGGTTCGGCATCACGCACCATGCACCAAGCTGGTAACGCTGCCTGTCGAAGTGCTTGAGCGCGCCCGCGACGACTTCGGCGATCTGCGGGTTGTTCATGAGGCATTCGCCATGTGCCGCGTGGAGCAGATCATCGACAGCAGAGGACCGCAATCGCGCCAACTTGATCTGGTCTTCGAGCGACATCTCATCGCCGCGTTGGATGCGCCGTTCAAGTTCGTCCAGGCGATGCTTGAGCTCCGCGGCAACTCTTGGAGGTATCGAGTCAGCCAGCCGAAACGTCACCGCGTAAGTCGCGCCGTCCGCTGTCCAGTGCGGCAATTTCGCCCCGTGGCGCTTCTCGATCGGGGAATCCATGCGCGAATCGTAGCATCGGCTTCCAGCCGATGTAGTGCGCATTGGCCTCTGGCCAATGCCGAGACGGGCCAGAGGCCCGTCAGTACGACATCGGCTGGAAGCCGATGCTACGCCAAGACAACCCGCGCGTTGCGCGTGTGGCCCGGGCGCTTACTGGGGGCAGCAACCACAGGGTCAGTCGGCCAGCGCCGCCGGGTTGCGTTCGAGGGTGATGCGTCGCTCTGTCTGTCCCGGCTCAAAGGTGACTGCTCGGTTGGCCACCGGCCATGTCGCGGCGCTGGTCCCCGATGCGAGTTCCCTCTGCCAATGCAACTCGTCGTCGAAGGCGATCACCTGCTCATCGGGGAACACACGGGTAAAGCGAACAATGCCGTGCTCGTTGGTCGACATGCGCTGCGATGCGTCGGGGTCCGCGTGCAGCAGGTGCACGTTGCAGTACGCGACCGGCTTGCCTTCGTACATGACGCGCACCTCGATCACGTGGGAAGGATCGAACATGTACACGTCTGTTGTACCCCGCCCGGGTTCGAGGCGCAGGTAGTCTCGAACAGCGGTGCGTCCGGATGGCAAGCGCGCCACAGCCATCCACGTGCCGGATGGAATAGCCGTCGCGTGGGGCTCAGCCGTCCATGGGGCGACCCACCCTTGCTCCTGCTCCGCAGGCCTGGTTTCCAGCGCCGCGATTCCGCCTTCAATGTAGCGCTCGTACGGCGGCGTGCCGTGGAGAATCAGGGTGCCTTCGACCGTACCCCTCGTTATCCCGTTGACATGCAGCAGCCGGATCCGCTGCCCCGGCTCAAGGACGGGTTTCAACAACACCGGCGCGTCACTCAGTTCCACGGTTCGGCGCCAGTCGGCATGGGCGGGAGCGCTGACGATGACTTCGTGGCGACCGGGCTCCAGGCGGTCAATCGTAATGCGCCCGCTCTTCAGCGAAAACGGATACTCCCATCCGGCGCGCGGGC
>CAZNBU010000266.1:0-5362 GCA_964571035.1 uncultured Planctomycetaceae bacterium
TCTGGATGGCGCGCGCGCTGCCGGCAGACGGGCGCGTGCGCACGATCGAGCTTTCGCCCAAGCACGCGAAGTTCGCGCGCGACTGGGTCGCCAGGTCGGATGTCGCGGGCAAGGTCGAAGTGCTGGAGGGCAAAGGCGCCGACGTGCTCAAGACGATGAAGGCGGACAGCGCCGACGCCGCGTTTCTGGATGCCGACAAGGACAACTACCCGGTCTACCTGGATGAGTGCATGCGCATTGTGCGGCGCGGGGGCGCGATCATGGTGGACAACGCGTTCGCGTTTGGCCAGTTGCTCGACCCCAACCCCACCGACCGCGACGTCGAGGGCGTGCGCCGCTTCAACGACTACATGGCGGGCAAGCCGGGCATCCACGGCGTGATCGTGCCGATCGGCGACGGGTGCTGGGTCGGGGTGCGCGAGTGAACCCGCTGCCGCAGGAGTGGTACCGCCGGGACGCCATCACTGTCGCAAGAGACCTGCTGGGCCGCGTGCTGCATCGCGACGGCGTGGCGCTGCGCATCACGGAGGTGGAAGCGTACCTCGGGCCAAACGACACAGCTGCTCACACGCGCATGGGCCGCACGCCGCGTACCGCCCCGATGTGGGGCCCCGGCGGCCACGCCTACGTCTACCTGTGCTACGGCCTGCACAACATGCTGAACGTGGTCACGGGCGACGGCGAGGGCACCGCGGTGTTGATCCGCTCGTGCGAGCCGGTGGATGGGTTGCACGCGATCCGGCGTCGGCGTGGCGGCAAGGACGGCCCGGTGCTGCTGACCGGCCCGGGCAAGATCGGCCAGGCGCTTGACCTGTCAACACAACTCAGCGGCCACCCGCTGTTCCACCCGGGCGAGTTGATGCTGCTGCCCGGTGAGCCGGTGAAACGCATCGCAGCCGCCCGCCGCATCGGCATCGACTACGCCAAACCGAAAGACGTACGCGCCAAGCTGCGTTTCGCGGACGCGGACAGCGAGTGGGTCACCCATCGCAAGGCACTGAGTTGAAGACAACGACGGTCAGGATTTTCAGGATGTGCAGGATGTTTTCCTCCTGACCATCCTGCCAATCCTGACCGCCTTCAGCCCTACTTGTAGAGTTCTTTCAACAGCAGGTCGCCCGTCTTCTTCAGGATCGGATCATCCGTATCCACAGCCATCGGCAGCAACTTCTCGCGCGTTTCCTTGTGATAGCTGACGATGCGGGCTGTGCCGCGGCCCGAGCCGCTCAGCGTGCGCAGGTTATGAATGCGGTCGCACAGCTTTACCGCGCGCACCCATTCGGGCGCCTTGCCAAGCCCTTCGTAGTAGCGCTTCAACCCGATGTCCTTGGGCGTCCCGTCGCGTTTGTACATCTTCGTAAGCTGCGTGACCGCCAACCCGACTTCGTTGCCGAACGAGCTCGAGATTTCACTCGGCGTCGTGTCCAGATCGTCTTCCAGCACATCGTGAAGCAGCGCAGCCACAATCTCGCGCGCGGACTTCATCCCCGCTTCTTCCACGGCAATCAGCGCCACACCCAGCGGGTGGGTGGCGTACGGGATGCCTTCTTCGCGTAGCTGGTCCCGGTGGGCGTGGTACATCAGCCACAGGGCTTTGCGCACCTCCGGGTGGTGGCTCGCGTCAACGTGCCTCAGCAGGCGCTGTTCGAGTTCACTGCATCCATCGGGGCGTTTGATCTTGCGTGTGGTTCCTGTCTCATCTCCTGAATTCTGCACTACCAGCTCCGTTGCTACTTCCTTGCTGCCACGCCCGATTTTGCAGCCTCCAGCGCCTGCGCGTAGCTGAAGCTGCGCATCGCCAGCGGCTTACCGACTATCACTCCGGCTGATCCCTTGATGGCGGCCGCCATGCGCACGTGGTCCAACGTCTGCACGCCGCCGCTCAGGATGACTTCCACGCCCAGCGCCCCCACGCCCGCCGCTTCGCCCGCGCGCGGCCCCGCGCCCGCGGCTTCGGCGTCGATATCCTGGTAGATAAAGCGCTTGCACCCAGCCTCTTTTACGGCTGCGGCGATCTGCGCCACGGTCGCCTTGCCACCGGTCACCCAGTCCTGCGACACCGGCCGGCTGTCCTTGACATCGAGAAACACCACCACCGCCTCGGGGTTCAGCGCAACCGCCTGTTTCACCAGCCCCGGATCGCGCATCGCGGCGCTGCCGAAGGCGGCGCGGCCCACGCCCATCTGCGTGACGACCTTGAAGCTTTCGATGTCGCGCACGCCGCCGGAAAACTGGATCGGCACGTTGATCGACTGCGACATCTCGCCCACCACGGTCAGGTTGCGCTCGGCGCCCGCCAGCACGCTGCCCGAGTGCTCCACGCCGCTGACGATGAACGGCCCGTCGAGGTTATAAACGTGGATCATCGGCGCGCCCGCGCTGACGTACTCCTTGGCCAGCGCAATCGGGTCCACCCGGTTGGCGCGGGTGCCCACGCCCACAGATTCGTAGCGCAGGGCAAGTCCACCGCGAAGCTCAATGGCTGGGATGACCGCGAAGTCGCTCATGGTGGTTCCTTTCGGGTGCGGTGCGTCGCACCGTCATAGCGGAATTCGTCTCACAAACAACCAGTCTGCGCCTAGCGCAATAGCCACAGGTACTCCACCAGCGCCTGCATGTCGGCATCTGTGACGCGCGAGGTGGGCGGCATGTGCATCCCTTTGAAGTCCGGATCATCCCTGAAGGGGCTGGGGTACTTATGCGGGTCGCGAATGTGCATCACCAGCCAGCGCCGTGCTTTAAGCGCGTCATGATCATGCCGCGCCAGCACGCGATCCGCTACGCCGCCCAGTGGTGGGCCCATAAGCCCGTTGCGGTCGGCGGTCTTGCTGTGGCACGACAGGCACCCGGAGGCGTCAAAGATGCGCCTGCCCTTGTCCTGCAATTCCAGCGTAGTTTCGGGCGACGGCACTTCGGCGTAGGCCACCTCGGCGGCGGCTTCCGGCGTCGCGGAAATGCCGGGCGTGTTGGCGTTCCAGTTGCAGGCTGAAATCGACACGGCGACCGTCACGCACAGGGTGGCTGCGCCGCCAAGCATTGCAGTAAGTGTCAACGTCCTTCGGCTAACTTGCTTCATCGGTGTGCCACGTCCTCGATGCGTTCAATGCCCCCGTCCCTGAAATGGATGATGCGGTCGGCGTGCTCAGCGACCGACCGCTCATGCGTCACCACCACCAGCGTCATGCCCAGCGAGTTGCGAAGGTCGGCGAACAGTGCCAGCAGCAGCGCCTCGTTTTCGCTGTCCACGTTGCCGGTCGGCTCGTCCGCCAGCAGCACGCTTGGGCGGTTCACAATCGCCCGCGCGATCGCTGCCCGCTGGCGCTCGCCGCCTGACACCTTGGTCGGCGAATGCTTCACCCGGTGCGACAGGCCCACCCGCTCAAGCGCTTCCTGCGCGAGCTTGCTTGCGCCGTTGTGCCCTTGCAGCGGCAGCGCCACGTTGTCCAGCAGCGTCAGGTGCGGCAGCAGGTAGTGAAGCTGGAACACGAACCCGATTTCCTCTCGCCGGAACTTCGCCAGGTTGCTCACGCGGCGCACATCCTGCCCCTGCACTTCCACTGTGCCGCTGTCGGGCAGATCCAGCGTGCCGACCAGGTTCAGCAGCGTGCTCTTGCCGCTGCCGGACTTGCCCATGATCGCCACCATCTCGCCCGCCGCGACGGTAAGGTTCACGTCGCGCACAGCCGCGATCCCGCCGGGGTAGGTCTTGTTTACGCCTTGCAGGCGAATGGCGGGCGCGCGATCACTCATGACGGCATGCAACCACCCGCTGTCGGGTTTGGCAACATTGGGCGCGGCGCGCGTCAACACTAATACCCACACGCGGTCCCTACTTGACAGCGCTTGCCACTGGCACGGACAATTCCGTTTTCCGTTCCGGACGGCGGACGCAACCCGTTGCCACGACAAAAGCTGAATACAGCTATGGGTACCCGAGAAGTGATTCTTCGTCCCGGCGATTCCCTGGCGATTGTGCTGGATGTCCCGGGCAGGCCGATGCGGCTTGAACTCAACCTCACTGAGGAAGGGATCGCCGTTGGCGCGCCGACGGCAATCCCGGGGCCCGCACCAAGGCCGGACACCGACGTCAAGTCGCTGGCGGCTATGGACGCCTACGTCGAGGAGATCATCGAAGAAGATGAGGACTCCGAAGAGATCATGGACGGCGGCGCGTTGCAGCAGCAGTCCGACGAAGAAGCGCTGAACCTCGACATGGACGAGCTTGACGAGGAAGACGTCGCCGTCGCAGGCGACTACCCCCTCGATGCCGAAGCGCCGCCCATGGACGAGGTAGAAGACGACTCCGGCATCCCATCCGACGAGCTGGTGATGCTGCCGCCGACGGGCGAATACGCGGCGGCCTCCGACGCGCCCATCGGCGCTACCATGCTGGACCTCGATGCCGTCGGAAACCCCAAAGAGCGCTTCACGCCCAACCCCGACGACACGCTGCCGGTCTGGAAGGACAAAGCCCGCGAGTACCGCGACCCCAAGCTGGAACAGAAGAAGAAAACCACCGGTGTGAAGAAATCGCAGGCAAAGCCGGCTGCCGCCAGCGGGTTCACGGTTTTCCTGTCACCGCCGCGGGGCGACGCAAAAAAACACGCCGCGGCCAAGATCATTGCCGATTTACAGGGTATAGACATGGGGTCGGCACTGGCGCTGGTGGGCAAGATGATCGTGCCCGTCGCCAAGGACATCAGCGAACAGGACGCAAACAACATCCGTGACCGCTTCAAGGATGCCGGGTTAAGCTGCCGGGTTACCCAGAAGCGCTGAGAGAAGGAGAGCAATGAAGATCATCAAGAACGCGGACGGCTCAGCGCTGCTGGATTCGGCGCAGGGGCAGTTTCATTTCACCGACACCGAGTTTGACGATCTGGTTCACGCGATCCCCATCAGCACCACGCACCTGTACCGCCTGCTGATCGACACGCTGGTCGAAGGCGACGACCGCAAGCAGCAGCTGCGCGCGATCATTGAAGCCACGGGCAATTCAGACGCCCAGTTGACACTGATCCAGGACGAGGCATTGAAGCACGTGCCCGGAGAAGACGACTAGATGCCCGCAGAGCTGCGCTGGAACAGGCTTGTCATATCCGCCGAATCGGAACAGGAGTTTCTGCAGGCGGTGTTCGACTATTTCCCGCAGTTGCTGCAGCTTCCGTACGAGGAAGTGGAAGTCGATATCACCGGCACGCAGGAGATTTCCGAGGACGCCTTCCGCAGCATCGACCTCAAGTTGCTCGGCGGCGAGGCCGCGGAAAAGAAGGTGCTGATCCGCATCCCGCCCTCGGTCGACCGCTACTTCCGCCACGCCAACCTCTACCGCATGGTTACGGTAGACGTCGTGCATGACGTG
>CAZNBU010000267.1:0-5347 GCA_964571035.1 uncultured Planctomycetaceae bacterium
TCTCGGTCACCTGCGTGCATCCGGACGGGACGCCGGTGCCCGGAGTCCGCGTTTTCGCCCTACCTCAGATTTGGAAGAACCCTATTGGTGCGCTCTACGGTGACGACAGGCTCGATGGGTCCGACATTGAGCGTGCGCGCGGGTTGCCGCTTCCGCCAAAAGAACAATCGGGCACCGGAACACCTGAGCTTGTTCACTTCGAGTTTGTCCCCGACACAACAAACGAGCCTGAGCACCAGTGGACCGCGAAAACCGGAGTGGACGGCACAGCAGAGATTTCTGGACTTCCGCCCGCCGCATACTTCGTCGGTGCGCTGGGCCCCGGAATGCCGCGAATGATCGAAGAACTAGTGGTCGACGGAGATCGTCGGGCGACGATAACGCTGCCTTCTCCTGCTGACGTGGCACTTACAATCCGGTGGCTTGGTGCGGACCCTCCTTCCGGCCGCGATCCACAGGACATCAAGTTGCTTGGCGGCAATCTTGCCGTGGTGCCCTATGGCAAGGCCGAGGTCCAGATCAAACTTCATGGCATTGCGCCTGGACTGTACGAGGTGGCCCCCGTGCAGCCTGGTGCGCGGGGGCGCGGCGCGGGCTTCTCCGGAGACTGGCCGGAGCAATGGATAGAACTGCATCCCGGGACCAACCAAGCCACAATCTCCATCGGCAAGGAGGCCTGGGGACAGTGGGATGCTCAGTTGACAGCAAACGACAGCAGGATCGAGAAATTCGATCTGCTCGCGGAACCGGGAAACTACGGGCTACAAGCGTTCACGATCAGCAACAACCGCGTCGGCCTTCGCGAGAAGTGGTTTAGGGATGGAAGCCCTGTCCGAATGCCCCCAGGCACATACACCGTTCACCTGCCTGGCGGCCGCAAGCAGCAAGTCAAAGTCGAACCGGGCCGTTTGGCACGGACGTCGATTCAAGTGGATGTACGCGAGGTAACCTTCACGATCGGCGAGGAATTCGACAGTTTTCTTTTGGACCCGGGCGAAGCCGACGAGCCACGCATTGCGCTTGCCAGCGCGTGGCATGGACTTCAGGCAACTGCCGACGACTTGCTTGCCGGCGCCTTGTCGGAACATGTTGGTTCAAGACTCGACGGCCTTCGCCCTGGCCGGGCGGTGACCTGTTCACTTCCCCCAGCGGTGTACGGGATCGTACTGCGAACATCCGAGGGTCGGCTGAGCACGATCATCGATCTATTGGATTCCAACTTGACCAGCGTGCACTTGGACATGAATGGTTGGCCCGGCGCATCGGTCTACCAGATCAAGACCGCGGCGAGGGAGGATAGTCTCCAGTCATTCTTCTGGTGCAACGACGCCCGGTTTGCCGGGAGTTTTCACAATGGATGTGTGTTGACGAAGGATGGAACTTCCAAGGTCTGGTTCCCGTCGGGCGGCGTGAAGGGATGGGTCCATGCCTTTTCTGAATCGAAGCAAGAGCATGCTTCGCGATCCGCGTGGATACTTGAACCCGGCGATCACGAGGTGCTGCCGGAGCACATCTCCGGAGACTTCAAAGTTTCATTTACGGGTGTCGGTGGGCAGCAGTGGATTGATGCGGTCCTCAGGTGGCGTCGTGGTGGCATAGAGTACTCCGACGCTGTAAACATGGAGTACGAGCAGATCATTCATCCGGATGGAACCAATAGTGTGCGTGTACTTGAAGGCGAACAGAGGCTGGAAATTGAGAATCTGCCCGCCGGTCGCTACACCGCTGTGCTGCGTAGGGGCGATGCAAAAGATCCCCGATCCCCAAAGTACGACTGTGCCGTCCTTGAGTTTGACCTAAGCGGGGACCATATTCTTGACATCACCCGGCTGAAGTGGCAGCCGTGCGGGCAAATCCTTGTCCGTAAGCTGCGCGGCTCAGACGCGTTCGCGGCGGACGCAGGTATAGGTTTGGCCCTGGAGTACCATGGCCGGCAAGTCACCTTTGGTGAAACCGAGGAATATCTCAGCGAACCCCTGCCCGTAGGGGAACAACGGGTTCTGCTTCACAATGTGGGGCCGCTTCCCGCCCTTCGAACGGTGAAGATCGCGCCTGGCAATACCACGACGATAGACCTGCGAGAACTCCAAGATTAGCTGAAACGCGAAGCGGGGGATTCACGGTTTGTGAATCCCCCGCTGCCTTAACCTGCGCTTAGGCGAACAGCCTGCGCCTTATGGCTACTGCGGTGCAGGCTGCGAGCAGTAGCAGCGCCCATGATGCGCCCGATGGGCCGGTGTTGCACCCGCTGCTGCCTCCGTCGCCTCCGCTGCCGGGCGACTTTACGTTTACCTTGATCTGGAAGGCTTGCGTGGCGGTGTCGTTGGTGGCGTCGATTACGTGCACCTCAAAGTTCGAGGTGCCCGCGATCGTGGGCGTGCCGGTGATGACACCGGCTGTGCTCATGGTCAGGCCCGGCGGCAGCGTGCCCGACGCCAGGCTGAAGGTGTACGGCGCCGTGCCGCCGGCTACCACGATCGGCCGGTTGTAGGTGTCGTCCACGATGCCCGTGGGCAGCGGGCTCGTGGTCGTGAACGTGATCGCGCCCGTGGTGCCGAACACGAGAATCGAAACTTCAATCGTGATCGTGTTGGTGCCGTCGGTGACCTCCACCGAGTACGCGTGCATCCCGAAATCGCCCACCACCAGCGTGCCAGCCGGCGCGACGTTCAGGAACCCGCCCGCAATCGCGAACTGGAACCCGGTGCCGCCCGTGGGCGTGCCGCCGCCCGGCGTGACTGTGCCCACGCTGAGCGTTTGGGCGGTGTTGGCGTCGCTGACGGCCGCGAGGTCAATGTCGATCGCGCCCGTGTCGCCCTGCGTGTACTCGACATAGTACGGCGAGCCGGTGGTGCCGTTGCCGCTCAGGGCGCTGGCTGGCGTGTGCGTTGGCGCCAGGTCGTTCACCGTGATCGTCACGTCGAACACCACCTGCGTCTGGTTGGCTGTGTCGGCGACGGTGACGGTCCAGGTGTACGCCTGCGGCGTGTTGGTCCCGGCGACCGTGCCGGACCACGTGAGTGTCAGCGGGCCAGCCGCAGCCGCGGCAGCCGCGGGCGCCGTAACGCCGGTGAGCACGGTGGGCGTGACGCTGACGATCTGGATGGTGTCGCCCTCGGGATCGCTGACTTCGAGGGCGGCGTTCGCCAGCGTGAACGCCGGGTCCACGGTAAGGGTGAACGGGCCGCCCGGCCCGCCGCCAAACGACGATCCGGTTGCCAGCATCACTTCGGCGGCAGCGTTGGCGTTGCCCATGAGCGTGAAGTTGAACGGGTTCTCGTTCGCGTCGCTGTTGGCGATGCTGATGGTCAGGTCAAACGCGCCCGCAGCCAGCGGGTCAACGAACACGGTAAAGTCGGCGACTGCCGTGGCTGGGATCGTGGATGCCGGCGGTTGCATCTGCACCAAGGTACCTGGCCCACAGTTTGTGCCCGGCACAAGCTCAACCAGCGGGCTGCCGGTAAGCAGCAGGTCGCCCGGCCCCAAGTTGGAGATGGAGAACGTGAACTGCCCACCGGTCGCGGAGCTGACCACACCGGCATTAACTGTCCCGCCGTCGGTGATGTTGGTGGCGCCGAGGAATACCTCGATCTCGGCGGGTGGGAGGGTTTCGTCCGCGCCCGCGTCCGGCGCGGACCCCAACGGCCGGGGCTCGCCATCGATATCGATGGTGGTAGTCGAGCCAACGGCCAGGTCGACAGCCGGCGATCCCTGTTGCAGGTGCAGGTCGGCGCCCGCGCCGGTTGTGCTTACGAGCATCGGGTCGGCGTTCACGCCATTGATGTCGTAGCCTGCTGTCTGCCATGCGCCCCAGGTAGCCACGGTGGAGTTGTTGCTCATGACGGCACTGCCGCCCATGAACACGACGTTGCGGTTGGCGAAGTTGGGTAGTGGCGCCGCCGCTGCCAAATCCTGCAGAAGCACTGGTGTTGCAGCGGGGTCGCTGAGGTAGATGACGTTGTATTCAATGCGGTCGAACGGGTTGGCATTGCCGTTCTGGAAGATCACGCTCGAGCCAGCCAGTGCTGCGTTATGCACGATGGTGTTGTGTCGGATCACCCAGCCCGTGCCGGGGCGGCGCGCACCGACAACGCCCAGGCAACTGCTGAACCAGTTGGTGCCGGCGTTGCCGCCGCAGTTCCACATCATGTTGTTTTCAATGGTCACGTTGTTGGTTGCCGGCGCGTTTCCATAGAAGAAGATTGCGGCGCCCGCAGAGACACTGTGAATCCGGCAACGCGAGATGGTGATGTCGGTCTGGGTTACGGTCGAATAGCCCATGATTCCGGCGTTTAGAGCACCGGCCAGCGTAAGCCCTTCGATCGTCACGTAGCTTATCTGCGTAAGGCTGATGCCGCTTAGTGCGGCTGTGCTGAACGGGTTGGATGCGGCCGATCCGTTGATCACGGGAGACTCGCCGACAGCTGCACGAATTGTCAGGGTGTTTGCCGCGCTCAGGAATCGCACCTCGTCGATGGTGCCGGCATCTCCGCCCAGCTGGTACGAAGCAGTCGACGTGAACGGCCCGCCGTCGTCGTAGATCTCAAGGATGACGGCACCGGCGACCCCGCGGTCTTCGAGCTCGTCGAAGAACGTGCCGATGTCGCCGTAGTCAAATGCCGTTCCCGGGTTGCCGTTGGCTACGGTGTATGTGCCGCCGGGCAGCGGAATCGGGATGACCTCAATCGTGAAGCTGAATGCAACCGCAGGGTTAACGCCGTCGCTGGCGGACAACGCAACCGTAATAAGCCCGATGGTTGGGAATGACCCGCTCGATGGCTGTGCGGTGACTGGTTGCGTTGTGCTTGGCCCGGCGTTCCATTGCCCCTGCGCAAACCCGGAAATGTTTGCGCTGGGTGTAACTGTGGTCGTGAGGGTCAGGGTGTCGGAGGTGTTGAGGTCCGTTACCGAAAACCGCAGGTCCAACTGTGCCACGGTGGTGTTGACCTGCGCCAGAAGGATCTCGGAGGCCAATACCGGAATCGGGGTGGTGCCGGCGTTGCGCTCAACAACAACGGAAGGCGGAGAGTTGGCTGGCGGGTCCCACCGAAACGCGTCGGTTGCGGTCGGGATCGTGGCAAACCCGCCCGGCCTGGCAACTGCGGCGGTGCCGCCTGCGTCTTCAATGCCAACACCCATCGGGCCCGGGATGGTCTGCGGCGTGTTGTAGTGGACTTCGATGGCGCCCGTCGCGAACAGGACGATCATGAAGTTCGCCATCTGGGCGCCCGTAGCGCCGCCGCTGGTCCAGTGCGGTATGCCGTCCCACATGATCACGAAGCGGTCGGGCGAGCTAAGCGGTGCCGTATTTAACTTGCCGATGATGGTGTGGGTGGGGTAACAGAAA
>CAZNBU010000268.1:0-5337 GCA_964571035.1 uncultured Planctomycetaceae bacterium
AAGCCCGCCCACAGGCGGGCGACGCCGGGCGTAAACGAAGCGGTCGCGCGAGCCACTGACTTCGCACGACCGCTCTGAAAGGGATGGTGGACCGTACAGGACTCGAACCTGTGACCCCTACCGTGTCAAGGTAGTGCTCTAGCCAACTGAGCTAACGGTCCATTTTGCTTGCTGCTTGCGCGTTGCGCGGGTCAAAACGGTAGCAGGGGGCTTGGTTGCGTCAACGGGCGGTTAGCCTCCGAAGGCTTCTTCCACCTTCCTCAGGCGCTTCATGATGTCGCGGTTGCGCGGGGTGTCGGGGAAGCGCTTGAACAGCGCTATGCAGCGGTCGCGGGCGCGCTTGTAGTCCTTGAACTTGATGTCCTCGTCGATCCCCGCCAGTTCCTTGTCGATGGCCTGGTCGCGCGCGACCGGGTCGCTCATCTTCTGCTGGATCTCCTCGTACAGCACCACCGCCTTGCGATGCACCGACGTGCCGGCGTACACCTTCACCAGGTTCTCTACCAGCATCAATGAAGCCAGCAGGTCGCCCGCTTCGTACTTCGACTCGGCGCCGGCCCACAGCGACTGCGCGATCGCCTCCGCCTGCTTCTTCTCCTCGGGCGTGCGCTTGAGGGCTTCCAGCTCGCCGCGCCAGATGTCGATCTTGGTGTACTTGCGCTCGACCTCGTCGGCGTCCTCTTCACCCCGCCACGTGGCGAGGTAGCGGCGCACGCTGCGCTCAGCGACCAGCACCGTCTGCTCGCTCAGCGTCTTCTCCGCGGCGGCCATGGCGTCGTCGATCGCCTTGAGCAGGTCCTGCCGCGCGGTCTCAAGCTCCACCAGCTTGTCGCGCGCCTTGCCCACGACCGCCAGCTCGCGGTGCGGGATCGGCCCCAGAAGATACTTCAGACGCGCCTTGGCCGCCGAGCCGTGCTCGACCTCCCACAGGCGCAGCGCCTCGTCGTACAGCTTCTCGTACAGCCGCGCGAACATCAGCGGGCGGGTGAAGACCCGCACGCGCATCGACTTGCGCCCTCCGCTGACGGCTGCGCGCGCGACCGCGATCAACCGCCCCGGCTTGGACATGTCGAACCAGACCACGGCGCCGTCGGGAAAGTTGACGGAGAGGCCGGTCTCGTTGACCATCAGCTCGCGCACGGTGGAGTAGGCGTAGGTGTGCAGGACTTCGCGGCTGACCTCCAGCGGCGCGCCGAGGCGATCGGCGATCGCGACGGTCGCGCCCTCAGGCAGCGGCAACTCGATCTCGACCGCGAGGCTGTCTTCTTTCGTACGCAGCTCCGCATTCCAGCGCAGCTCGACCCCTTCGCCCTCGAAGTACCCCGGCGAGCGCGGCTCGACGGCAAGCTCGGCGGGCACGGCGTCGGCGCGGCGCGGGTGCATGCTGCTGTAGACTACGCGTTCGGCGTCCACGCCCGTCACCGACCACAGCCCCGCTTCCGACAACACGTCGTCATTCGAAGCCAGCACGCGCGGCGTGAAGACGGCGCGGTGCCGGTCATTGGCGACGTACGCGGTGGCGGGCTCGGTCTTGTCCAGCGACAGCGACACCTCCGCCCCTTCCAGCTTGCGGAACACGGCTGGGCGCGAGCCCTCGCCGCCGCGAATCTCAATACGGTCGATCCACAGCCGCGAGAACGCGCCGCAGATCAGCAGCCGGTACTGGCCGCTTTGCGGCAGGTTGCCGACGATCACGCCCTGCGTCTCGAACAGCGTCCACTCGCTCGTCAGGCCCGTCGCCGCGCCGGTTGCCACGGTGTGCGCGCGGCCGGTTTCGCCGAGCACCGAAAGCGCGACGGCAATGCGATCAGCGCCTTCGCCGCGCAGGTACATCGAAACCCGGCACCCGCCGCCGAGCTCAATCGGCCGCGCCTTCTGCGTGGTCAGCACCAGCGTGGCCGTGCCGCTGAGGTTCTTCGCGCCTACGCGCAGGCTGCGCTGGCCGTCGTACGGGTCGGCGGGGTCGCTTGCGAGCTCTGCTTTCGCACCACCGGCGGCTTCGCAGGTGGCGATCCAACCTTCCGGGTTGCCGCCGTCGTCGATCTCGCCTTCAAACGAGAAGGCTGCGTCCGCCAGCGCCAGCTCCGGCACGCGTGCCTGCTGGGTCTGCTGGCGCGGCATCCGGAACCCGTGCACCACTTCCCCCACCGCCCACCCGGCGAACAGCAGCAGGCCAGCGAGCACCACGCCGGTGATGACGGCGGGTACGAGGTTGCTGCGCGGCGCCGGCATCGGTGCGGCGGCGACCGGCTCAAAGACGCCGCGGTCCGAAGCCGTCGGCGAGGTCGAAGCCTCCGGCACCGGTTGCGCGGCCGGGGGTGCTGCCTGTACCGGCGCCTGGCCTGACGGGTCCACAAAGTACACCGGCACAATCTTGCCCAGCAGGATCGACTCGCCGCTGCGCAGCGTGTGCTCGGTGACCGCCTTCTTCTCAACGTACGTGCCGTTGCTGCTGCCGAGGTCGCGCAGCACGTACACGCCGCCCCGGTTCAGCACCTCGGCGTGGTGGCCCGAGACCGCCTTGCTGTCGATCTGCAAGGTGTTGCCCGCCTTGCGCCCGATCGTCACGCGGTCGCGAACGATCAGCTCAATCGGCGCCTGCCCGTCTTCCGGGTGATACAGCAGCCGCGCCAGCAGATGATCCGGCGGCCCAGCCGGCGGCGGCGCGCCCTCAAACTTCAGTTTGATGTCGCCCAGGATGATGACGTCGCCGTGGGCAAGCTGTGCCGGGCGGTCAATCTTGCGCCCGTTGACCAGCGTGCCGTTGCTGCTTTGCAGATCTTCGACCCACCACTCGCTGCCGCGCGGCATCACCTGCGCGTGGATGCGGCTGGCCAGCTTGGTCGGCAGCTTGCGGTCGGCTTCATCGGAACGGCCTAACGAAACCGGCTCGTCGCCAAGCCGGATCTCGTGCTGCTCGCCTTCATGCTCATAGACAAGCCTTGCCACACGCGAAGTGTAAGGGCGCGCCCCTGCCGCGGAAAGAGGATGCGGCAGTTGGGTGTGAGAAACCCTTTCCGATACGCGCATTGTCAACGCCCCTTGCCCGGCGCGCAAACTCCGCGACAATCACCGCATGACCGCCCAGGCCACCGAAATCCGCAACGTCGTAATCGGCACCGCCGGCCACATCGACCACGGCAAGTCCACACTGGTCCGCAAACTGACGGGCATCGATCCCGACCGGCTGGCTGAAGAGAAGGAAAAGGGCATCACGATCGACATCGGGTTCGCGAACTTCGTGTATCAGGAGCGGTTTCGCGTCGGCATCATCGACGTGCCGGGCCACGAGCGCTTCGTGAAGAACATGGTGGCGGGCGCCAGCGGTATCGACATCGTGCTGCTGGTAGTCGCCGCCGACGACGGCGTGATGCCGCAGACGCGCGAGCACCTGGAAATCCTGACGCTGCTCGGCCTGCAACGCGGGATCGTCGTGCTTAATAAGGTAGACAAAGTTGACGACGACACGCTGGAGCTGGCCAAGGAAGACGTCTCTGACCTCGTGCGCGGCACCTTCCTCGAAAGCGCGCCGGTCGTGCCGGCCAGCGCCGTCACCGGCGCGGGCATCGACGAGCTGTGGGCGCGCGTCGGCGAGCTGATCGAAACCACGCCCGGCAAAGACATCACCGGCGTCTTCCGCATGCCCGTGCAGCGCGTCTTCAGCGCCAAGGGCCACGGCGCCGTGCTGACCGGCATCCCGCTTACCGGCAAAGCCGCCATCGGCGACAACCTGGTCGTGCTGCCGGGCGGGCAGAAGGCCAAGGTCCGCGGCATCCAGGCGTACCACAGCAGCATCGAAGAGGCGCGCGCCGGCCACAGCAGCGCGTTCAACCTCGCGGGCGTGGACCACACGCAGGTGCACCGCGGCCACACACTTTGCACGCCGGGGGTGTTCGACGTCTCGCGCTTTTTCACACTCACGCTGACGCTGCTGGAAAGCTCGCCGCGGCCGCTGAAGCACCGGTCTGAGGTCAAGTTCCATGTCGGCACCAGCGAGCTGGTTGGCCATATCCACTTTCTCGATCGCACGTCGCTGCAACCGGGCGAGACCTGCATCTGCGAGGTGCTGCTGGAAGACCCCGTGGTCGCGGGCATCGGCGACCACATCATCATCCGCTTGCCTTCGCCCGCGCTGACGCTGGGCGGCGGTCGCGTGATCCGCCGCGAAAGCGAGATCCTGCCGCGCAACGTCGCCCCCATGTTGCAGGCGCTGGCGGCGCAAGCCCAAGCGCTGGACGACCCGCAGCGCCGCGTCGAGCTTGCCGTGCTGGACGCCGGGCCGATGGGGTTGACGCGCGACGCGCTGGTGCAGCGAACGGAGCTGGCGGCCGCCGCGCTGCCGACACTGACGCAGACGCTGATTGAAGCCGGCACCGCCAGCGAGTTCGGGCCGGGCAAGGCGCTGATCCACCGCGACGCGTGGGACCGCGCGCAGGCGCAGGTGGTCGAAATCCTGCGCGAGTTTCATGCACAGCACCCGGCGCAGCTAGGGCTCAAGAACGCCAGCGTGCAGCAGCAGCTGGGCGTGGACGCGCGCACCTTCACCCCGATCCTGCAGAAGGCGCTGGAAGCCAAAGCGGTCGAGCAGCGCGGCGACCTGCTGGGCCTGCCGGGCGAAGGGGGCAAGCTGAGCGATGAGGACCGCAAGGTGGTCGAGCGCGTCTCGGTGCAGCTTGAGCAGGCAATGCTGAACCCGCCCACGTTGAAAGAGCTTGCGAAGGCGGCGGCTGCCAACCCGCAGGCGACGCAGAACGCGGTGGATTTTCTCGTGGGCAGCGGGCGGGCGGAGGTGTTGCCGGGCGGCGTGCTGTTCGGCGCAAAGGCGTTGGCGTTCGCGCGCGAGGAGATCACAAAGTTCCTGAAGCAAAAGGGCGAAGCCGCCGCCAAAGACTTCAAAGAAGTCCTGCCCACCAGCCGCAAGTATCTAATACCGCTGCTCGAATGGATCGACCAGCAAGGCGTAACCAGAAACGTAAACGGCATCCGCTCGCTCAAATAGCCCGGTGCGTAAGCACCGGGTGGGTTCGATGATCACGGACTTGCGAGCCTTGGGGTAATCTTTCGGCGGTTGATTGCGCGGGTGTTTTCCGCGATGAGCGTCCGTGATCGTGGGACACACCCGGTCCTTACGGACCGGGCTAGTTGGGTTTGCCTCTCGCTGCAATTGCTTACGTCCCGCTCTTTGGCGGTTGTTGGTTTGCTTTGATGCTGGCTGCCTTTTGTTGTGGAGCCTGGTGCTCCTAATGACCCCCGTTTACCCGCCTTCGCCGAGGCTTCGGCGTGCGGGCACGGGGGTCTAGTCTCCGGTGGTTGGTTCGGCGCCTCCTTGGGCCTGTT
>CAZNBU010000269.1:0-5336 GCA_964571035.1 uncultured Planctomycetaceae bacterium
TCGGGTAGTTGCTCAACGGTGGGTTTCGGTAGTTCCCCAAAACCGAAAACCCAACCCCCAAAACCGCCTTTAGACAAATGCATCCTCTTCTCCTCGGCCTGCAATGCTGATCGTGTTGTCGCTTTGCAGCCGGCGTACGACTTCGATGATGTTGTGCTGCGCGCCTTCCACGTCGCTGAGGCGGGTTGGCCCCGCGTACTCCATGTCCTGCTGGATCATGTCGGCGGCGCGGGCGGACATGTTCTTGAAG
The DNA here is from genome assembly GCA_964571035.1 of uncultured Planctomycetaceae bacterium. Lineage (GTDB taxonomy): Bacteria > Planctomycetota > UBA8742 > UBA2392 > UBA2392 > JADJRK01. Next base: position 251 of record CAZNBU010000269.1, read on the forward strand.
ATATGGCCCTTGAGTTCTTCGCTGGCGGTGCGCAAGGCCAGCGCCAGGTCGTCGTTGCTGATTTCGCGCAGCAGGGTCTGGATGCCACGCTCGTCGATGCGCAGCAGGTCTTCGAAGACGAACATGTTGTCCTGGATCTGCTTGGCGAGTTCCGGGTCCTCTTCCTCGATGACTTCGATGATCCCCTTCTCAATCTGCGACTTCACGCTGGTCAGCACCTTGGCCGCCATGTGCACGCCGCCTGATTTGGCGTACTGTTGCGTGATCACGTCGCTGAGCTTCTGGCGCAGCGCCTCTTCGACGCTGTGAATGACTTCCGGGTTGATCTGGTCGAGCTTGGCAAGGCGGGTGATCACCTCCATCTGCTTGCGCCCGCGCGGCATGCCCGACAGCAGTGAAGCCGCCTGCTCCGGCTTCAGGTGCGCCATGATCAGGGCGATGGTCTGCGGGTGCTCGTCCTGAATGAAGGTGAGCAGGTTTTCCATCTCGGCCTTTTCCAGGAACTTGAAGGGCGCCGGGCGGATGCTGGTCTCAAGGGTGTTGATCGCGTTCTGCGCTTCCTCGGGTTGCAGTGTTGAAGCCAGCAGCTTGCGCGCCTGGTCGATGCCGCCTTCGTCGATGAACTTCTGCGCGACATTCAGCGTGTAAAACTCGCGGAACACCTTGTCGCGTGTCTCGCTTTCCACCGTCTCGATGCGCGCGATCTCGGTGACGATGCTGTCCATCTCGTGCCGCGGAAGCTGCGCCAGGATCTTGCTGGCTTTGGCGGGCGGCAGGCTGATCAGGAACATCGCGGCTTTGCGCGTCCCGGTGATCGGCATGTTTTTGTTGTCGGTGACTGTGGGCATCATCGGAATCCCGTCCTAAGAGGTCAGAGGCCAGAGATCAGAGGCTAGACAGGGGCAGCCTGACACCGGAATGGTTCGGTGCTTGAAACTGACCTCTGACTTCTGACCTCTGGCCTCTCATAGGTTTACTCGTTGAACAGCATCCAGCGCTTGAGCAGGTTGGCGGCGGCTTGCGGGTTGTCGTCCACAAGCTTGTTGATCTGCTCGTTGATCAGGTTGCTTTCCATGTTGGCGCGGCCGGGCTTCGGCAGGTCCGGAAGGTTGAACAGCTCTTCTTCTTCGGAATGCTCGTCCGCCAGCTCCGGGAGCGGCTTGGGTGCTGACTTGCGCACCAGGCCGTTGAGCACCCAGAACGCCGCGACAATCAGCAGCAGCAGCAGGCCGTACCCGACCCACTTGCCGGTGTCGGAGAACCAGGCGCCGTCGCCGATCAAACTGTTGACCATGCCGCCCTCGGTCGTCGGCAGAGCACGCGGTGTGAACTCCACGGCGATGCGAGACTCCGCAAGGCCTGTGGCTTTGCTGACCAGGCTGATCGCCTTGGTACGGACGTTTGCCTGTGCGGCTTCGTCTTCGGCGATGGTCTCGGGCAAGCTGACAGCGAGGCTGCTCTTGTCGTAGTCGACCAGCAGCCTCATCTTTTCCGTCTCTGAACGGTTCTCGAAATCGATGCTCCGCACTTCCTTCAGCGTGCTCTGTTCCTGGGTCTGGTCGCTGGAGCCTCGCCCGACATCGGTGCGATTGCTGTTCTGGCTTTCTGCGCGGATGCCGGCGGTGCCCTTCTCGTCCTTGGTGGCCTGCTTGCTCTTGGTGGTCTCGATGGTGGAGGTGACCGGCTCGTCACCGCGCGGTTGGTAGTCCGTGCTGTCAAACGTTGTCTCGTCGATCAGCCGCATCTCAACCGTTGCGGCAATCACCGCGTTGAACCCAGCCAGCGCGCGCGCCGCCTTGTCTTCGAAGTTCGCTTCGATGTCGCGGCGGACCTTGATGCGGTCCGAGGTGATCTGCGCGTCGCCGCGCATGACGTATGGGCGGCCGGCCGTGTCGTTGATGAAGACGTCTTCGCTAAGCAAGTTCGGGTAGCTGGAGCTGACAAGGCTGGCGATGCTCAGCACCTGCTCCGGCTTCAGTTCGGTCTGGCCGGCGAGCTCAACCGTTACGCTCGCCTTGTTGCGCCCGGAGTCCGGCTTGAACAGCAGCTCGCGCGACGCTGGGGTGATGCGGACGCTGGCTTGGCGGACGCCGTCCATCGCGCGGATGGTCTGGCGCAGCAGGTCTTCGATCTGCACGCGAATGCGCTCGTAGCGCTGCGCCTCCGTGCTGGTGAAGTCGGTGTCGCCGAGAAACGAGTAGTTGTCCAGCCCGTTCGGCAGCAGCCGCGCGGCGTTCAGGATCAGCATGGCGCGTTCGCGCTTGTCGCGCGGCACCATCAGGTCGGATTTCTGGGTGGAGTATTCGCTGGAGATGCCGTAGCGCCCAAGCTCCGCCTGCGCGGCGTCGAGGTCTTTGACCGGGCTCTGGATCGGCACCATGCCGCCTTCGCCCGCGCTGACCCAGATCAGGGTGAACACCAGGGCAAACACGCCCGAAGCCGCGCCGCCCAGCATCCACTTCTGCTTCTGGGTAAGCCGGCCCCAAGCCTTGCCGAATCGTTCTTTGAACGCGTTCGCTTGATCAAGAAATGCCATCTATGCTCCCGGTGCGTCAGATACGCAGGCGGGAGATCTCTTCATAGGCTGCCACCAGCTTGTTCCGCATCGCCATCAGCGTGCGGAAGGCAAGGTCGGCTTTCTCGACGGCGGTCATGATCTCAGCCAGATTCTCGGTCTGGCCTGAGGTGATGGCCTGCTCCAGCGCGTTGTCTGCGGACTGCTGGGCGTAGTTGACCTCTTTGATGGTCGCGCCCAGCACGTCGCGGAAGCTCTGGCCCTCGGCGGCGCCGGCCAGGTTGTCGTGGCGTGGCGCTGCCGGCTGAATGGGCCGGATGCTTGCAGGCTGGATTGTTCCGTCGTTTGCCATGAATGGATTCTACCCGCTACCGGGGCAAGCATAGCAAGAGTTCGCAAAAAATCAAAAACATAAAATCAAGAAAAACAAGAAAAGTTCCGAGGGTCAGGCGATGAGCCTCAGGGTCTGGCCGATCAATCCTTTCGTGATGGAAGCCACCGTGGCGTTGGCTTCGTAGGCCCGGCTGGCCAGCACAGCGTCAGCCATTTCCCGGGCGGGGTCTACGTTGGAGTATTCGACGTACCCGATCCGCTCTGCCGCCAGGCGGCTCACGGCTTCGGGCTTCATGCCGGCAAAGCGGTCCAGCGGCTTGCCGTCGGGTTTGAAGAAGTCCTCGCGCCGCATGGCGTCGGGGTGGCCGGGCTCGTACACCAGCCGCGGCTCTTCGTTGCTTTCGACGATGTCGGAAACCTGCACGCCGTTGGCGGTGGGCTCGAACACCGCCAGCTTGCGCAGGTAGGGGGCGCGGTTGCCGTTGGCATCGCGGGTGGAGTTCACGTTCGCGATGTTGTTCGCGATCAAGTTCAGCCGGGTGCGCTCGGCGCGCAGGGCGGATGTGCTGGTATCCAGAGTTGCAAACATGTTTGTCCTCGCCGAACTACGGTTTCGGGTCTTAGGTTTTGGGTTCTGGGCGCAAGCGTTGGCAGTTCCCTAAAACCCGGAACCCAGAACCTTGAACCGCCTTTTCGCCTACGCCCTCTCCGCGATCGTGTCGCGCATCAGCTGGTTCTTCTTCATCAGGACACTGGCGTACACGCGGTACTCCATGGCGTTGCGGGCCAGCAGGCTCATCTCGTTTTCCAGGTCGACCTTGTTCTCGCCGTTGCGCATGCCGCCCGGGCGTTTGATGACCTCGGCCTCGTAGGTGTGGCCACCGAACCCGCTGAGCATCTGGAACGCGGCGACCGGCTGTGCGTCACGCGCCTGCAAGGACTTCCGCAGCATGCCGCGGAACCCCTGCTCATCGAGGTCGAGCGGCACGTAGCCCGGCGTCTCGACGTTCGCGATGTTGCGCGCGAGCAACTGGTGGCGGCGCTCAAGAAAGGAAAGCGCCTGCTCCAGAACCGGAGTTGAACCCTTATTGAACATGGTCGCCGTCACACTCATGCAAAGCCAAAAGCAGGAGGCGTGCCAAACGATGCCGAACAGCGAATGAGCAATAACCAATAGACGGTTTCCAGTGGTTGTGGCCTGAATTCGGGGTGTTTGCGGTGGTGATTGGGTACTGGCAATTGGTCATTTGCTGTTCAACGAGGCTCCCGGCGGAAGAATTTTCCTCCGACCGGCGCTAACCTTTCCTTTATGTCCCGCCTGCGCTACCTGCACTGGAACGACGACCTGGACCCCCAGTCGTGCATCAGCGTAGACGGCACAGCCCCGGGCCGGATCAACCTGTCGCACTGGCCGGGCAACCGCACGCCTGAGCGCTTTCGCCACGACCTGTCTACGGGCATGTGCCTGAAGCTAGCCGAGGCGCCGGACCGGGTGGAGCTGCTGGCCGGCATCTCGAACGTCACCAATAACCACTACGACACCGACGGCGCATGCAGCGTGTTCGCATGTGTAGAGCCCGGGCTGGCGATTGCCCGCGCGCCGACGCTGCTGGAAGCCGCCGCCGCCGGAGACTTCTCGCTGTTCACCACGCCGGACGGCGTCAAGATCGACCTTACGCTCACCGAGTTGACGCGGCAGCCCGACAGCCCGGTCGCCAGCTCAAAGTTCACCGACGACCTGGAGCGCCGCCAGGCGCAGTACGAGCACGTGATCCAGCTACTGCCAAAGCTGCTGGCCAACCCCGACCTGCACGCTGCCTGGTTCGCCCGCGAGTTCTGGACGATCCAGCAGGACCTGCGCGCGCTGCGCGAGGAGGATGCGGACGCCGAGATTCTGCACGCACTCGATCTCGCGATTGTCAGCACCGGCCGGCGGCTTCACGAGACTGCGGTGAACACTTCAACCGGGTGCGACCGCATCCTCACGATTCAGGATGGGCCGGGCGACACACACCTGTACGAGCTACGCATGACCACGCTGTCGTGGTTTCACATGCAGTCTCGCCACTACAAACCGCGGCTGTTGTGGGGCGAGTTAGCCGAGCGACTTAACAAGGAAGCGCCGGGCGACGGCGAATGGATCGGCGAAGACATCAGCGACCCCACACCGCGCCTCGCGTTTCTTCACGAAGAAGAGCTTGCACCAAACGCGACGCGTCCCGAGGTCGTGCGTCGCAT
>CAZNBU010000270.1:0-5334 GCA_964571035.1 uncultured Planctomycetaceae bacterium
AACGCGCGGCGCACCGGCGAGCATGCGGTCAATGTCCGCAAGCGTGAGACTCCTGCCGTCCAACCGGATCACGTTTCGCTTTGCCATGCGGGAACGTTAGCGACGCACCCCAGCAAGTCCAAGGGTGGAAACAACAATGGCCGCCCGAGGGCGGCCATTGTGAACGGAATCAGTGCTTCAAGCGCTCCGACGCCTCAGCATCATGGCAACACCCATCAACAGCGCTCCCGCGAACAAGGCAGCCAGTGGCCAGCGTGCGCCTGTGTCACCACTGCAACTGCCGCCGTCGTCGCTCTTCGGCGGATCGTTGTCCTTTGGTGCGATGTAGGTGAAGGTCTGGGTGAGGGTCTGCGGCGGCAGCGTGCCGCTGTGGATGATGATCGGCATGTTGATGCCGACACCCGGCGGAACGGTCAGGCCGGTGACCTGTGTGCCGCCTGCGATCACTGGTGTGCCGGGGCATGCCGTGCCGCCGATGACCACCGTGAACGGCATCATGAACCCGCTGCCTGTAATCGTGATAGGCTGCGTGCCCGACTGCTGTGCAGTAGCGGGATCGAAGTTGGTGACGTTGAACTCGATCGCTCCCACGGCTACTCCTGCCGGGGCTGGCATGCCGGTTGTCGCCGGGTTGGTGGCGCTGACGTCGGTGCTGGGGTCGTTGATCGATACGATGAACGTCTCGGGTGTGGCGGCGATGCCCTGGCCGGCCGTCGCGGTCAGGCGGATCGCTACCCACAGGTCGGCGATCTCGCCGGTGGTTAGCGGCAGGTTGAAGCTGGTTGTCACGATCGGCGATGCACCGCCGGTTTCAGTCAGAAAAGCGTCGTCCGTGGGCGAGTACACGCCGTCGCCGTTGTCGCGGTAGACCGCTACGCCGGTTGTGGCGTTCACGTCGCTGGTCCAGTCGCCGGTGCCGCTGGTGGTGAACGTGATGCCGTTTACGGTCGTGGCACCATTCAGCGCGTTCAGCCGGAAGGCTGCTGCCACAAGCTCGCCCGCAGCTCCGGATGCGTGGGTGGCAGGCATAGGCTGCTCCGGGCTGTTGCTCACACTCAGCGCAGCCACGTCGATGATCAGTGCTGTGCTGGCGGCTGTTGGGAACCCGAGTTCCTGCCCGCCGTTGGGTCGCTGGGTGACCGTCAGGCTGGTCAGCCTTGCACCGAAGGTTTCGCCGGTGGCGGCCAGGCCGCTCATGTTACCCACCAGGAAGAAGCGGCGGTCGGTGCCGGGCGCCAGGTTGGGCTGAATCAGGTCAAAGTCCGCCATGTTGGCGGAGAAGCCCGGCAGCTCGGGGGCTGCCAGCTGGTCGCCGGCGTCCCACGCGTTGCTGGCGTTGGTGTCTTCATATAGTGCAAGCTGTGTATAGGCGGTGTTGTGGTTGCCGGTGCCTCCGGCATTGAAGGTCAGGATCGGGATGATCCAGCTTCCGACGCCGCCGGGCAGGGTGTCGAGCAGGACATTGGCGATCAGCACGTCCTGCGCATTGCTGTCTACAGTGACTGCCGCGCCGGGGCCGGTCATGCTGCCGAACAGGATGGCGGCGCGAATCACCAGCCCTGCACTGAAACCCAGCGGCAGCCCGGAGGCCGTGCCGCCCAGCGGAGCGGGTCCCATGCTGAACACGCTGCACTGAACGGTTTCCAGATCGCTTGCGCTTGCATTGAAGTTGTACACCACAAAGAAGCGGCGTGTGTCGCCGGCGGTGAAGTCCGGCAGCGTCGACAGGTCGAACACAAGGTCGCCGTTGTTGCTGGTGAAGACCTGCGTGTTGATCAGCGTATCGTTGGCGGCCACAAACGCGCCATCGTTGTCGAAGTCCCAGTATAGGTCCACGTCATCCAGGTCGGCGGCTTCGTCCGCGCTGCCCTGGCTGTTGAGCGTGATGGAGGCGGGTTTGTCATCCGGCCCAGCCGGGTAGCCGATGGTGAAGACGTTGCAGACGCCGGACTGCGTAACAAACGCCTCCGGTGCAGGCGTGGGCGAAGCATCGGTGAACACGAATGAGGGCGTGGCGATTTCAAACCCTGACAGCGCGGACGTGGGGAACCCCTGCGCTTGAGCCTGCGCGTGGCCGATGACCGTCATGCCGGTGACGGCGAACATGAAGTCGTCGTTGGGCAACGCGACCCCCGCGAATTTGGCTACGACCAGGTATCTTCGCGCCTGGTTGCCGCCCCAACCGTCTTGCTCGCCTGTGGGCAGGTTGAAAGTCAGCAAGCCGTTGTCGGTCGGAAACCCGCCGGTGACGGAGTCGATCAGCACGTCGGTGCCGGGATCGTAAACATCGTTGTTGTTGGAATCGCGGTAGATGGCGACTTCATCGAAAGCGTTCACATCGTCGCCGCCGCCGGACGCCGTGATCTCGATTTCGGTGAGCGAGATCTGGCTGATGTTGGCGTGGTCGTTGTCGGTGATAGTAAACGACCCACCGCCACGAACCCCATCCCCGCCGCCATCGGCATTGGCAAACACCGACGCCACAGTGCCAGCCGTTGCACTTACACCAAGGGAAGGCCCCGCCAGGTCGTACCGCACGAACCCGGTGAATCCGCGGCCGACGTTGTACGAGCTCCATGGCGGGGTGACGGCGGTGTTGTTGTTCAGGCCGTAACCGTTCACGTTCAATGAGATGTTGGCATCGGCAAACGGACCGGTGGGCGGATCCTGGTAGCGGACGCTTCCCGAATGGATCGCGAACCCATGCACTCCGGGCATCAGCGTCAGGTTCAGGGCGGCGTTGACCTCGAAGTGCGAGGTTGTATTCGTTGGCGATACGGTACCCGAGCCAGCCATCACCCACCCCGCAGTGGAAGCGGGCGACGCCGGCGGGTTGGCGCCCATGCCGCCAGGACGATGCCAGAAGTTCACCGGGTGGTTCGCAGTCGTCGTCGAGAAAGTTGTCCCGAACGTGTGAAGCACTACCGGATTGGTTACCGTGATTTCAAAGATAATGCCCGCATTGCCGTTGCCGGCTGTCGTGTTGGTTGCGAGGGTGATAGCGCCTTGTGCGCCAAGGCTACTTGCGGCAGCAGACAGCACCAACCCGCCGAACAGCATCGTCAAGAACTTCCAAATCATAGGTCGAGTCCTAAGAGAGTTGTCGAGTCACACTTTTGGCGAACAAAACTACAGCATCGCATAGATGCAACCGCACTTCAATGAGGAACGTTGCAACGACAATGGAACCGTTGGCGGGGTCAGGCTCGCAACAGGTGCGCGGTTGGATCGATCACCGAGTTGCACGTTGCTTGCCGGATACAAACAGCCATGGCCGCCCGAAGGCGGCCATGGGATGGTGGCGTGGAAGAAGATTCAAGCCTCGCGGCGTTTGAGGCTGGCGGCTACCCCTAGCAGCACGGCAACCACCAAAGCACCAACCGGCAGGCCGCCGTGTGTTCCGCTGCAGCTCCCGCCGTCGTCTGACTTCGGCGGATCGTTGTCCTTGGGTGCGGTGTAGGTGAAGGTCTGGGTGAGCGTCTGCGGCGGCAGGTTGCCGCTGTGGATGACGATCGGCAGGTTGACGCCGACGCCCGGGGGAACGGTCAACCCGCTGACCTGGGTGCCCCCTGCGATCACTGGTGTGCCGGGGCACGGCGTTCCGCCAATAGTGACGCTCAACGGCGACATGAACCCGCTGCCCGTGATGGTGATCGCCTGGCCGCCGACGGACTGGGCCGATGCCGGGTCGAAGTTGGTTACGTTGAACTCGATCGCTCCAACAACGACGCCGTTCGGCGCCGGCATGCCGACGGTAGCCGGGATCGTGGCGCTGACGTCGGTGCTGGGATCGTTGATCGAGACGACGAACGTCTCGGGTGTGGCTGCGATGCCCTGGCCTGCGGTCGCGGTCAGGCGGATCACCACCCACAGGTCGGCGATTTCGCCGGTTGCCAGCGGCAGATTGAAGCTGGTGGTAACGATGGGTGAAGCCCCGCCCGTTTCGTCCAGCAGCGTGTCATCCGTGGACGAAAAGACTCCGTCGCCGTTGTCGCGGTAGACTGCGATGCCGGTCGTTGCGTTCACGTCGCTGCTCCAGTCGCCGGTGCCGCTGGTGGTAAACGTGATGCCGTTGACCGTGGTGCCGCCGTTCAGCGCGTTGACCCGGAACGCTGCTGCCACAAGCTCACCACCCACGCCTGCCGCGTGGGTGGCAGGCGCCGGCTGCTCCGGTGCGTTGCTTACGCCCAGCACCGGCGTATCGATGATCAGCGCGGTGCTGGCCGGCGTCGGGAAGTCCTGCAACTGGCCGCCGGTCGGCTGAATGCTGATGTTCAGGTCGGTCAGCCGGGCGCCGAAGGTGTCGTTGGTGGCAGCCAGGCCCGAGAGGTCAGCCACCAGGAAGAAGCGGCGTTGCGTGCCGCCCAGCAGTGTGGCGAGCGTCAGGTCGAAGACGGCTTCGTTGGCGACGAACCCGGTCAGCACCGGCGCCGCCAGCGCGTCGCCGGGATCCCACCCGGCGGGTGCCGCGTCCTCAAACAGCGAAAGCTGTGTGTACGCCAGGTTGTGGGCGCCGGTGCCACCGGCGTGGAAGATCAATGAGCCCACGCCCCAGTCGCCGCCGGGCAATGCGTCCAGTGTGACGTCCGCAAGCAACTGGTTGGCTGCGTCGCTGCGCACGGTCTGGGGCGCTGTCGGGCCGTTCATGATGCCGAAGATGATGGCTGCGCTGACCTCAAGCCCCGGCGTGCCGTTCGCGCTTGGCGCGGGCAGGCCGACGGGCGCTCCGCCAAGCGGTGCGCTGCCCATGTCGGAGATATAGCACTTGAAGGTCTCAAGGTCGTCCGCGCTGGCGTTGAGTTGGTACACGACAAAGAACCGGCGTGTGTCGCCCGCCTGGAAATCAGGCAGCGTGGCGAGACTGAACGAGACCAGCCCGTTGTCCTGGGTGAACATCTGTGTGTCCACCTGTGTGTCTGAGCCTGCAGTGAACATGCCGTCGTTGTCGGAATCCCACCACAACTGCACGTTGGTTACGTCGGTGGATTCGTCGGCTGTGCCGAGGCTGTTGACGTTGATGCTTGCAGGTTTGTCGTCCGGTCCGTTGGGGTAGTTGGCGGTAAACACCTGGCACACGCCGGACTGCGTGAGGAACACCTTCTCAACGGTCGTCGGGCTCGTGTCGGTGAATACGAACTGCGGCGTTTCGATGACAAAGCCGTTGATGTCTGCGTGGGGTGGAACGGGCTTCCCGCCAACACCTGTGGTAATGTCGCTGATCGTGAAGTTGAGAGTCTGGCCCGGCAATGCCGTGCTCGCCAGCTTCACCCCGATGAAGTATGTCCGCGTATCAGCTGTCCCGAAACCCTGCTCAGACGTCGCCACCGGAAACAC
>CAZNBU010000271.1:0-5269 GCA_964571035.1 uncultured Planctomycetaceae bacterium
CTCGATCGCGTTGCGCCACGCCGCCATGTCGGCCCAGGCGACGATGTCGCCGCGGGCGCCCTCATTCCACTTCTTGAACTTTTCAACCCTGCTCAGGCTCTCGCCGGTGCGCCCCTCCAGCACGTCGGCTACGTGACGCTCGGCTGTGCCGCCGACGGTCGTGATCAGCATGCCGTCGGTCAGCCGCACTTTGGTGTCCTTGTAGGACATGAAGTCTTCGCCTGCCTTCAGGTCGCGGTCGTGACGGTCGGTGATCGCTTTGACGAAGGCCTCGCTGAAGGTCTTAGGCGCGCCCTGTTTCAGCCTCACGATCTCGATCACCTGCATGTTGGGGGCGCGCACCATCACGTCGATCAGCACCACCTCGGTCTCGCCCAGGTAGTCCACGAAGCGTTTAGCTTCGTCGATGCTGCCCCGAATCTCGCGAATCTCGCGCTCGTCAATCAGGTCCAGTAACTGCTCGGTGTGTTTCTTCCAGTGCTGCCCCAGCAGGCCTTCCAGGCAGGCGCTGACGTCGTTGGCCCGGATATAGAGCAGCGAACCGCGGGGCGCGAAATCGCCGGGCGCCTGCGCGCCCAGGGCGGGCAGTCCACATGCCATCAACAGGCCCAAGCCAAGCACGATTTGCCGGATGGAGATTCGCTGCAACATGGCGGCTCCTTCAATCGTTCATCGGGGTACGGATGTCCGTTCTTCGCAACTGCTGCCCTGCGATTTCGGGGGTTCTGACTATAACTTGATCCGCGCATCCCACGGGCGGATTCATGACGTTGGCAAGCCATGATTTGAAACCACGGGTAAACACGGGTACACACAGCTCCGCCGCTGGGGCCGGAATCAGCGTACCCGTGTTCACCCGTGTTCACCTGTGGTTGCTTTGGACGGTGCCACGGTTGGGGAATTGAGTTGATACGCAACTTCCTTGAGATGCTCTCCTACGCCAAGCCGTACCGGCGCTGGTACGTCGTTGGCGTGATTGCGCTGCTGTTCGTGGACATCCTCGACACCTTCACGCCCAAGATGGTGCAGTGGGGCATCAACCACCTGTACCTGTGGCGCTACGAGCAAGGCTACGTCACCGATCCTGCTGAGCTGGCCCAGTACACGCCGGAATACATCGAACGGCTTCACAGCCCCATCGGCGACATGCTTGGCGACACGATCATGGGGCCGGATGCGTGGCTAGCCGGCATCTGGGTGTTCGCGATCGGTTACGTGGTGGTGGTGGGCATGACCGGCGTGTTCCGCTACTGGATGTCGCTGGATTTTGCCAAAGCCGCGATCCAGTTGACCCACGACCTGCGTTGCAAGTTCTACGGCCACGTGCAGCGGCTGCCCATGAAGTTCCACGACCGCGCCAAAACCGGCGAGATGATGTCGCTGGCAACGTCGGACATGGACTCGGTGCGCATGTTCTACGGGTTCGGCCTGCTGCTGATGCTGGACACGACGTTCTACTTCATCTTCGTGCCGCTCTACATGAGCAGCATTTCGTGGAAGCTGATGCTGGCCAGCATGGTCACGCTGCCCATGATCCCCTTGATCGTGGCCAAGCTGGCGCACGCCATCGAGGACCGCTACGAGCACACGCAGGAACAGTTCGCCGTGCTGTCGGAGCGCTCGCGCGAAAGCTACGCCGGCGCGAAGGTCGTGAAGTCGTTTGTGCAGGAAGACAGTGAAGCCAAGGCCTTCGCGAAGCTCTGCCGTGAGTACTTCCGGCGCGGCATGCGGCTGGCGAAGGTGGTCGCGCTGGAAAACCCGCTGCTGGTGCTGATGCTGGGTTTGGCTGACCTGGTGGTGGTGGTCTACGGCGGGTACCTGGTGATCCAGGGCGAGGTGACGGTCGGCGGGTTCTTCGCGTTCTTTCAGTACCTGATTCGGCTGAGCGGCCCGATGATCGGGCTGGGCTGGGTGATCATGCTCTACCAGCGCGGGCGGGTGAGCATGAACCGCATCCAGAAGATCGTGCGCATCGACCCCGAGATCACGGAGCCCGCAGAGCCTGCGCCGGTGGCTGAGCTCAAGGGCGGCATCGGGATCCGCAACCTGACGTTTGCGTACTTTCCGCATGCGGATGCAAGCGCCGAGCGCGAGTCGCTGCCATCGCCGGACGCGGCGGACGAAGACGTCCCGGTGGAGGTGCTCCAGGACATCAACCTGACCGTGAAGCCGGGCCAGACGGTCGCGATTGTCGGGCCGGTGGGCAGCGGCAAGAGCACATTGCTGAACCTGATCCCGCGACTGTACGACCCGCCCGCGGGCACGGTGCTGCTCGACGGCCACGATGTGCGAAGCATCTCGCTGGACGTGCTGCGAACGCAGATCGGCGCGGTGCCGCAGGAGACGTTCCTGTTCAGCGAGCCGATCATCGAAAACATTGGGCTGGGGACGCTGGGCAGTACGGAGTTCGATGTTCGGAGTACGAAGTTGAACGGCGAACAACGTACACCGAACACCGAACATGAGGCTTGGCTGCACACCTGCGCCCGCATCGCACAGGTCGAGCAGGACATTCTTGAGTTCCCCAAAGGCTACGACACGCTGCTGGGCGAAAAGGGCGTGAACCTGAGCGGCGGTCAGAAGCAGCGCGTCGCCATCGCACGCGCAATCGCGCGCAAGCCCGCAATCCTGCTGCTGGATGACTGCCTGAGCGCAGTCGATACCCAGACCGAGGAGGCGATTCTCAAGGGCCTCAAGGACGTGATGAAGCAGTGCACGACGATCATCGTCAGCCACCGCATCAGCACCGTTGAACACGCCGACGAGATCATCGTGCTGGAAAGGGGCCGGGTCGCCGAGCGCGGCAAACACGAAGAGCTGCTGGCTAAGGCGGGCTACTACGCCGAGCTGCACGCCAAGCAGCAGTTGGAGCAGGAGTTGTCAAAAGAATGACGTTCGAAGTTCGGCGTTCGGTGTGCGGTGTTCAAAGCCGCGGAACACCGAACGTCGAACACCGAACACCGAACCACAATGACTGACTCATTTGAAGATGACCTGCTGGAAGACCGGATCAAGACGAACGTCTGGGATCTGGCCCTGATGCGCCGCATGCTGCGCTACACGCGTCCCTACGTACTGCGCAGCCTGTCGGGGTTCGTGCTGGTCATGGTGGTCGCGTTTCTGGCGATCGTGCCGCCCGCGCTGGTTGGCTCGCTGGTGGACGTGGTGTTCAGCGGCGAGTCCAGCTGGCTTTCGCGCCAGGTGACAGGCACGGCGGCCGTCTTCGTGCCCAGCCTGCCCGACATGACTCAATCTGAAAAGCTGTGGGTGTTCGCCGGGCTGTTCCTGTTCGTGCGGCTGGCCGCCTTCTTTATTGAGTGGGCCAACGGGTACCTGCTGGCGGGGTTGGGGCAGCGCATCATCTACGACATCCGGATGCAGTTGTTCAACCACATCCACTCGCTGAGCCTCAGCTACTTCCACCGTCAGCCGGTGGGCCGGCTTGTCACGCGCACCATGAACGACGTGGCGGCGATGGAAGAGGTGTTCGCGACGGCGCTCGTCACGATCCTCAAGGACATATGCATGCTGGCTGGAATCGTGGTGTTCCTGCTGGTGATCAACCTTGAGCTGGGGCTGATCGCCATGAGCGTGATCCCCTTCATGGTTGTTGCAACGCTGATCTTCCGGAAGTACGCCCGCGAAGCCTACCGCAAGTGGCGCGCGGCGCTATCGCGTATCAACGCCTTCACCGCTGAGACGCTGGGCGGCGTGCGCGTGGTGCAACTGTTTCACAAGGAGCGCAGGAACGACGAGACTTACGACGAGATCAACCAGCGCTACAAGAACCACTTTCTCGATCAGCGCCGGGCGTGGGCTATCTTTCGGCCGGTGAACACGACGCTCAGCGCCGTTGGCATCGGGCTGGTGCTGTGGTTCGGCGGCGCGGCTGTGCTGGCCGACATGCAGGCGCCGACTGCGGCTGAGGTGTTCACCGTGGGCATGCTGTTCGCATTCATTGGCTACGCCGAATTGTTCTTCACACCGATCCGCGACCTCACGGAAAAGTTCGACGTGGTGCAGGGCGCCATGACCAGCGCCGAGCGCATCTTCACCATCCTCGACGAAAAGCACGAGATCGTGAATCAGCCGGGCGCCAAGGACCACGGCCGTGTGAAAGGCCGCGTGACGTTCGACGACGTGCACTTTGAGTACAAGGCCGCGGAGCCTGTGCTGCGCGGCGTCAGCTTCGACATCACACCGGGGCAGACAGTCGCCATCGTCGGCCACACCGGTGCGGGAAAGACCACCATCATCAACCTTGTCAGCCGCTTCTACGACATCCAGGGCGGCAGCGTGCGCGTGGACGACCGCGACGTGCGCGAGTACCTGCTGGACGCGCTGCGCCGCAACGTGACGATCGTGCACCAGGACGTGTTCCTGTTCGCGGGCACGGTGCTGGACAACGTGCGGCTCGGCGACGAGTCGATCCCGCGCGAGCGCGTGGTGGAGGCATGCAAACAGATCGGAGCGCATCCGTTCATTGAGCGGCTGCCCGGCGGGTATGACGCCAAGGTGGAAGAAGGCGGCAAGACGTTCAGCGCCGGCGAGCGCCAGTTGCTCAGCTTCGCGCGCGCGCTGGTGTTTGACCCCGCGATCCTCATCCTGGATGAAGCCACCAGCAGCATCGACACGCACACCGAGGAGTTGATCCAGGCGGCGCTGCGCAAGCTGACGCAGGGGCGCACCAGCATCGTGATCGCGCACCGGCTGAGCACCGTCCAGCGCGCCGACAGGATTCTCGTGATGCACAAGGGCAAGCTGGCTGAGCAGGGGACGCACCAGGAGTTGCTGGCACAGCGCGGCATCTATCACCGCCTGTACGAGTTGCAGTACTCGGCGCTCGAGGATGTAGAGAAAGAACCCGAGTTTGCACCTAACGGCGAGCCGGTCGCGTCAGGGCCAAAGACATCCGGGGCTTATCGTTCTGCCGCCGCAGCCTCCCACGGCAACGTTCGGCGTGCGGCGGAGGATGCGGGCAAAGAAAGCAGCACCGGCGACGACGCTTGAACTAGCGACGCGGAAAACTAGAGCCCCGGGCGCAAGCCCGGGGCATTTATTCAACGTGGGTTCAGCGCCCCCCCTTGCATGAAGCAATGCCCCCGACTTGCGTCGGGGGCTCCAGTTCTCTAGTGGTTCGTGCTGAACTCGGTTGTCAGCAACAGCGAGAACAGGGCGTCTTCCCATCCTGCGCGCTCGCCCGATTCGGCGAGGAACTTCTTGTAGCGTTCCGATTCCGCCGCCGTGGGGCGGCGGGACAGCACGATCA
>CAZNBU010000272.1:0-5264 GCA_964571035.1 uncultured Planctomycetaceae bacterium
TGTGCAATGACGCGACTGATCCCATGGGCCGCGCTGGCGGTAATCGTTCTCAGCCTCACAGCCTGCGGCGGCGGCAAGGAAATCGAGAAAGCGGAGAAGGAAGAAGTTCTCACGCTGCTTCGCGGGGACAAGTCGGAGATCCTTGATCCGCATGCCACCAACTCAGGCGGCGACGCGAACCTGATCCAGCAGATGTATGAGGGGTTGGTGCGGCCGTCCGAAAAGCCGCCAGTTGAGTGGGAGCCATGCCTTGCCGAGAAGATCAACGTAGACGACAGCTATCGCATCTACACGTTCACCCTGCGCAAGGGCGTCAAGTTTCACGATGGCGCGGAACTGAACGCGGCGGCGGTCAAGCGCAGCTTTGATCGCGGCCGCAACATCAAGGACAAAGCGGCGCCGCCCAAGCTGCCCTACGCGGCAGAGTACTTCGGCGACATCGAAAGCATCGGTACCCCGGACGATTACACCGTTGTCTTCAAGCTCAAGGACACCAATCCCAAGTTCCTGTCGAACTGCGGCCTATTCGCGGCCAGCATCGTCCGCCCCAACGCGATTGCCGAAATGGAAAAGGAATCCGACGCCGCGAAACGGCAGGGGTGGCTGACGCGCCATCCAGCGGGTACCGGCCCCTACACCATCGCCGATCCGGGGGACTACCAGAGCGCCGAGACGATCACCATGACGGCGTTCGACGGGTACTGGGGTGGCAAGCCGGCGATCAAGCGCGTCGTGTTCAAGTGGAACCAGGACCCGAAAAACAGGCGCGAGCAGTTGATTGCGGGAGCTGCACAGGTGATCGACAACCCGGCGCCGGCTGATTGGAAGGACCTGGAGAGTAACGGGGACATCACGCTGTACAGCTGGAAGGCTGAGAACCTCTGCTACCTTGGCATGAACACGGACCCCGCGAACGGGTTCATCACGTCTGACGTACGAGTACGCAAAGCCATTGCGATGGCGGTAGATCGCGCGCCCCTCGTCGCACTTTACGAGAACACAGCGGTTCCGCATCACGTGCTGCTTCCGCCGGTGAGCATGGGATACCCGGAAGGTTACACACCGACCACGGACAAGGGTGCAATGGACGAGCGGATCACCAAAGCGCGCGAACTGATCAGTGAAGCCAAGGCGGAAGGGGCGGAGCTCAGGTTGCTCCTGCCGGCGGTCCCGCGGCCATACTTGGGCAAGCCATCGCAGGTGGCGGACCTGCTGCGCCAGCAGCTTCAGGAGATTGGGTTGAAGATCACGCTGGAGCCGCAGCCGATGAACGAACTCGGCGACAGCATTACGAACGGCGCCGCGCCGCTGGTGCTCATCGGTTGGATGGGCGAGACCGGTGAGCCGGATGACTTCTGGCGCCCCCTGCTGTCTGGCAACGGCAAGCCCGGCGACAGCAACGTGCCGCGCTTCTACAACGAAAAGGTTGCCGCCCGGATCGACGAAGGTTTGAAAGCCAAGGGCAACGACAAGCGCCGCGCCGTTTACGAGAGCCTGGAAAAGTGGGTGCACGAGGAGTTCCGCCCCATGGTGCCGCTGCTGTCAGCGATGCAGGCCGTGGCCTGGCGGAGCAACGTGGAGGGGGTTTTCGTTGACTCCACGGGCACGTATCGCCTGTATAAAGCCCGCTACAAGGGTGAGTAGAGCGGGCCGCGGATGCTCACGTTCATAGTACGCCGGTTGTTGGCAGCGGCGCCGATGTTGATCGGCGTCAGCATTGCCGCGTTCCTGCTGCTGCATGCGCTGCCCGGCGACCCGGCGCGCGCAATACTGGGCCAGCGTGCCACCGAAGAAAACGTCCGCGCGTTCCGTGAGCGTGAGGGCCTGAACGATCCACTGCCGAAACAGTACGCGAACTGGGTTAGCAAGGTGGCTGAGGGCGACCTCGGGACCGGCCATCGCACCAACCGCCCGGTTGTCGATGAACTCAAGGAGCGCGTGCCAGCCACCATCGAGCTGACCGCCTTCGCCATGTTCTTTGCCTGCGTTGTCGGCATATCGCTGGGCATCCTCGCAGCGATAAGACCGCGCACGATCTGGGACTTCATCTGTTTGGCGTTCGCGCTTGTGGGCGTGTCGATGCCGATCTTCTGGCTTGGATTCCTGGTTCAGAAGGGCCTCGCGGGTGAGTTGGGCTTGTTCCCGTTTGGCGCGCGCCTCGATATCGCGAAGTGGCCGACGTTCTACAGCGAGACCGGGTTCTACCTGATCGACGCAGCGTTCGTGTACCAGAACGTTGAGCTGACACTCGATATTCTGCACCACCTTATGCTGCCAAGCATGGTGCTGGCGACCGTGCCTATGGCGCTGATCGCGCGTATGACACGCTCGAACATGCTGGAGGTGCTTGGCCAGGACTACATCCGCACCGCACGCGCCAAGGGGCTTGCGCCAAAGCCCGTTGTGCTGCGCCACGCGATGCGCAACGCGCTGATCCCGGTGATCACCGCGATCGGCACGCAGTTCGGATACCTGCTCGGCGGCGCGGTGTTGACCGAGACAATTTTCAGTTGGCCGGGCGTCGGCCGTTACGTGATCGAGGCGATCGACGTTCTGGATGCAAAGCCGCTGCAAGCCAGCGTCATGCTGGTCGCGCTTGTGTTCATCGTGGTCAACCTGCTGACCGACCTCAGCTACGCGGTCATCGATCCTCGCCTCAGGCACGGTGCCGGCAAGACCAGCGATGCCGTCGCCGGCGTGGGGTGGGTCAAGTTCGCGCCGTGGGCGATGGCTGGGCTGCCGTGGGTCGCGCTGCTGTGCGTTGGCATCTGGCACAGCACCGGCCGCTCGGAAACCGGCGCTGCGTGGGCAGTTGTGTTGGCGCTCGTCGGTATTGAGGTCTTGGCAGTAGTTGCGTTTGTGGTCTCGCGTGGGTTGCTCGGGCAGATCGCCTCAAGCTTGTGGGACAGCATCAGCACCACAGCCGCGCACCTTGGTACCAACACGAAAGAGTTTGCGCGCTTTCTGCGCAGGCACAAGCCGGCGCTGGCCGGGGTCACGTTGATCCTGCTGATGGTCACCGCGGCGCTCGGGGCGCAGTGGATTGCTCCCTACGACCCAATGGAAGGCCTGCAGCAATACAACCTGCCCGCAAGCGGAGATCACTGGCTTGGCACTGACAGCCAAGGGCGAGACCTGTTTTCACGACTGGTTTGGGGTGCTCGCTACACATTGCTTGTGGCGCTTGCAGCTACACTGCTGTCCCTTGTGTTGGGCACCCTCGTCGGTGCGCTGGCCGGCTATTTCGGCGGCGCGGTGGACAGCTTCTTCATGCGCTGCATCGACTTCATGATGAGCTTTCCCAGCTTCTTGCTGGCTGTCGTTACCGTAGCTGTGCTCGGCAAGTCACTGGAAAACCTGATCTGGGCTGTGGGTGTCGTTGGCATCCCGCTGTTTGCAAGGCAGGTGCGCGCGGAAGTGCTGCGCGTCAAGGCGCTCGAGTACGTTGAGTCCGCGCGGGCGCTGGGGTTTGGCCAGGTTCGCGTGCTGTTGCGTACGGTCTTGCCCAACTGCCTGTCCCCCATCATCGTGCTTGGCACGCTCGGCATGGGCAGCGCCATCCTGGACGTCGCGGGCCTGGCCTTCCTTGGCCTCGGCGGCGACCCGTTTGTCCCCGAGTGGGGGTTGATCCTGAAGCACGGGTGGGAAGAGTCGTCGAAGGGCGCCTTCCAGGTAGTGGTCGCCGGGCTGTGCATTCTGGGGACTGTGTTGGGGTTCAACCTGCTTGGGGATGGGCTTCGCGACTGGCTTGATCCTCGCACCCGCCAGCGGTAGGGGTTGGACTGTGGGCTGCCGCGATTTGGCTGTGTTTGTTACACTTTAGTCTTGAGGGTCCAGACCCGGAGAGTGTTCAGCATGGCTGCAAAGAAAAGCGCAGATGTCGGCTCGATCCTGGACGCGATTGCGGACAGCCCGGAAGTCCGCATCTTCCACGAATTGCGCTGGCAGGGCAGCTTCAACGACTACCTCAAGCTGGTGATGGACGATCCTCGCATCGTCCGCAACGCGCACCAGCGCGTCTACGACATGGTGCTGTCGCACGGCAGCAAAGAGTTCAAGCAGTTCAAAGAGACGCTGGTCCGCTACAACTTCTTCAGCGACCCCTTCAACAGCGGGCAGGACGCGATCTACGGCATCGAAAAGCAGCTCATGCAGCTTGTGAGCCACTTCAAGTCGGCGGCGTACAACTTCGGCACCGAAAAGCGTGTGCTGCTGCTGCACGGCCCGGTTGGCAGCTCCAAGTCCACCATCGTTCGCCTGCTCAAGCGCGGCTTGGAGCGCTACACGCGCACCGATGACGGCCGCCTTTACACCTTCGGGTGGAAGGTGAAGGACGAAGTCACCGGCGCCGACGTGATCTGGAGCCCGATGCACGAGGAGCCGCTGAAGCTCGTGCCCGTCGAGGCGCGCCAGAAGCTGCTGGAGCAGATCAACGCCAAGTCGGACCTGCCGTACAAACTCAAGGTCGAGGGTGACCTGGACCCGCTTTCGCGCAAGATCATGGCCGACCTGCTGGTCGAGTACGACGGCGATTGGCGCAAGGTAATCAACGAGCGCGTGGTGATCCGCCGCATGCTGGTCAGTGAGAAGGACCGCGTCGGCATCGGCACCTTTCAGCCGAAGGACGAAAAGAACCAGGACGCCACGGAACTCACGGGCGACGTCAACTACCGCAAGATCGCCTTCTACGGCATCGACAGCGATCCGCGTGCGTTCAACTTCGACGGCGAGTTCTGCGTTGCCAACCGCGGCATTGTGGAGTTCATCGAGGTGCTGAAGCTCGATGTCGCCTTCCTGTACGACCTGCTGGGAGCCTCGCAGGAACACGCGATCAAGCCGAAGAAGTTCCCGCAGACCGACATTGACGAAGTCATCATCGGCCACACCAACGAGCCGGAGTACCGGCGCTTGCAGTCGAACGAGCTGATGGAGGCGTTCCGCGACCGCACGGTCAAGATCGACGTGCCGTACAACACCGTGCTCGACAACGAAATCAAGATCTACGAGAAAGACTTCACCAAAGAGCGGGTCAGCAAGCACATTGCCCCCCACACCATTGAAATTGCCGCCATGTGGGCGATCCTGACGCGGCTGGAAGAGCCCAAGAAGGCGGGCCTGACGCTCTTGCAGAAGCTGAAACTGTACAACGGCAAGTCGGTGCCGGGCATGACCGAAGACAACGTGCGCGAGTTGCGCGCCGAAGCGCGGCAGGAAGGCATGCAGGGCATCAGCCCGCGCTACATCCAGGACAAGATCAGCAACGC
>CAZNBU010000273.1:0-5263 GCA_964571035.1 uncultured Planctomycetaceae bacterium
CGCGATCCGGCGCATGAAGGATGGCGCGGCGGACAACGATTTGATCGCGCGCCTGAAGGCCGACGCCGACTACGCTCCTATCAAAGGCTCGCTCGACGGGCTGCTTGACCCCTCAAGATTCGTGGGGCGTGCGCCAAGCCAGACGCGCGAGTACCTGTCCGGGCCGGTAGCGGAGGTGCTTGCAGACGGCGCGGCGGCAATCGCCGAGCGTTTGGACGTTTGATTTGCAAATATTCATGAAACGGCGAAAAAAAGTTTTCGGGTCTGTCAGAATCTTGGGCATCTTCCGTTCCGACTGGGAAGCAAATCACGAACGCTGAGCGGCCCGCATTTGGCGGGATTCCCTGCCACCCGACCGCAGCAGTAAATGCATACAACATCTCACTAGCGAGCCGGACATCTTGCTAATGGTGTTTTTGGTCGCGTATGCGCGACCTGCCAATCAGTACGGTGTGGAAAACCAATCTCCCCGAATGCACAATTTTGTTCACACCGGAAGTACAGCAAAGAATCTCTGCACCGGGAGAGCGCCATGTCAGACCAATCCGAAAACATCTCGCGCCTTCTGCATGACCTCAACAACGACCTTGGCGTCATCGTCGGCCATGTCGATCTGGCGCTGCGCAAAGCCGACAAGCTCTCGGAGCCCATGGCCCGCCGCCTTGAGTCGATCAAACGCGCCGCTGAGCGCATGAACGGCAACATTAAGAAAGCGCAAAGCAACGCCCGCGAGTTGAGAAGCGCCGCAGTCTAGCGCAGTGTGGGGAGTACAGGGGACGGGCGCCGCGGCGCCCGTCCCCTTTGCTTTACTCAGGCTGGGGCAGGCGCACGAACGATTCGTTGACCCACGCGGCGAACGCCTCGTTGAACTGCGCCTCATCCATGCCCAACTCGGTGTACAGGCGCTTCACGATCTCCTGGGCATCCTCATCAGACTTCTTGTCTGCGGCGCGGCTCACACGCTCGGCGCGGGCGGAAGCCAGGAACTTGCCGAGCTTCTCCCGGTGCTGCTTGGACAGGAACTCCGCAAAGCAGAACGCATAGGCCATGTTGCGCTCGTCGTAGTCGGCGATCCTCACTGCCGCGAGCTGCGACGGCGACATCGCCCTGCCAGCCACCACATCCATCGCAACCGTCAAGCGCCAGTTGGCGGCAGAGAACCCCAGCCCGGGCAAGGCCTCGCGCCCGCCCGACTCAATCACCGCCGTGGACTTCGGCACCCAGAAGCGCTGTTCAATCGATCCGTTCATCTCGGAGCTGTTCAGGTACCCGACGCCGCGCGCCAGCCAATACCCGCTCCATGAGGTGTGATACCCGATTAACCGCGTGCCCAGGTCGTGTGCGATCGCATCGCGCACGAAGTGGTCGTTCTCGACGTTGGGCTGCAGGAACGCCGCGCCCTCCGGCCCGTACACCATTGCGCCAAACCCGTTGCGGGCGCTTTCGCGGCGCGTCACGTCGTTCTTGATATTCGAGCAGCTCTCGATGAACCGTGAGTACGCATCGCGCTCGTTGAAAACCGTGTAGTGAAAGCGGTTGGCGTCGTCCGCGGGCGCCGGCGCCGGCGCCAGCCCCAGGATTTCGCGCGAGTGCGCATGGGCCGCCTCGGTGTACTTCGTCAGCGTCCTGGCCCATTCGGCGCTCTTGTCGCCGATCATGGCGTGCACGACGATCCAGTCGCCGCGCCAGTTCTCCATCTTGAACCCGGCCTTCTCGTATGCGGTCTCCTCTTCGATTGCCGCGCCGTTAGCCCCGCTGTCGATCCACTTCACCCGCATCGTCTCCGCTTCGTCGTCCAAAGCGTGGACGAGCCCCCGCGAGCCCGGCTTCACGCGCATCGCCTGCTGCGCTTCGCGGTACTCGGGACAGAGGCGCAGGATGTGATAGAGGGCGAGCATGCGCTGCGGGCGTTCAAGCTTGTGGTCGGCGACGAACTCCCACAAATCGTCAGCCGGTTTCCTGCGGTGCACGGCGGTACGCTCGGCGAGCTTCGCTTCAAGCTCGGGCCGCTTGGCTTCGACGATCTCGTCGCCCTTGGGCACGAGGTCTTCTTCAAGCACCCAGGTGCCGCGCTTCTTTTTGTATCCCATCACGCGGCGCGTGCCACGGTGGTCGGGATCGTACTGCAGCGCGTGGTTGAAGAACGAGCGCGTGTACGAGTACAGCCCAAGCCCCTTGGCCTCGTCGCCGCATTCAAAGCACGCGTCGGCAGCCTTTTCGAGCGACTTGGCGAGTTTCTTGTCCGGTTCAATGCCGAAGGTTTCGGCGGCTTCGCTGTTGCGCGCCGGCGTGAATGCCAGCCCCAACAGCAACAGCGGCGCGGCGACGAGCAGTCTGCGCATGGGGGTTCCTCCTCGCGGGCCATCATAGCATTCAGCCCCAGGCGTTGGGGCGGCGCCAAAGAAAAAGGGCGCGCCTGGGCGCGCCCTTGTCGCTCTTGCGTCGCGATCAGTCGCCGCGCTGCGAGACACTGCTGCGGTCGACGTATTCGCCGCCGCTCATCCTCGCCAGGGCATCCATCAGCGCGCCGTAGTGCGGGCCGATGCCGATCGTGTTGATCACCACCTTGCGGAACGTGTTCAACCGGCGGATGTCCTGCACGATGTTCGCGGGCTGCACCATGCGTCCGTCAGCCTGGAACGGCGGAGGCTGCGGCGCGCCGGCCGGGATGCGGCGCGGCGGCTGGTTGCTGGTGTCGTCGCTGAACGTAGGCGACCCGTCGGTCAGGAAGAAGATGGTGGTGGCGCCCGACTTCAGGCATTCCGGGTCCCATGCCGGGTTGGTCTGGCTCTTGTTCACCTTGGACGGGTCCAGCGACTTGCGCATGTTGATGCAGTACGCGCGATGCAGCGCGCCGTGGATGTTGGTGAGTTCAAGGAACCGCAGGTCTTCGACCTTCTTGATGAACGAGCGCTTGTTCGCGTCCGTGGCTTTCACGAACTCGTCTTTGCCCTGGTCGATCATGCGGTGCATCGTGTCGTACACGACGATGTTGAAGTAGTAGTCCTCCGGCAGGTGCGTCAGCGTGTGGATCAGCTCGACCTTGGCGAGGTCCAGCTTGCTCTTCACCTTGCTGTAGTCGGGCGGCGGGATCTCGGGCTTCTTTTCCTCGTCATCCTTCTTGTCGCCCTTCTTGTCGCCGGTTACCGGGCCCTCGGGCTTTTCCGGCTCCTTGGGCGGGGGCTGGCGGCGCATCGGCGCAACGTCGACCGGGTGCTGCATCGAGCCCGACACGTCAATCACGAACACAACACGGTTGCCCACGGCCGCCGCCTTGAAGAACTTCGGCACGTCGCGGCCGGCTACGGTCGGGCCTTCCACGCCGCCGCGCTTGACCTTGATGCCGCCGACTTCAACCCACCAGCGCCAGAACTTCGGCTCGATGTACTTGTCTTCGCCGGTGATCTCAGACAGCGCCGTGCAGGTGTACCACTGAACCCGGTCGTCTTCCGACTGTTCCAGCACGTCGGCAAGCTTCAGCACGATCTGGTTGCGAACCGCAGTGTCGGCTTTGTTCACGATCTTTGGCGCGCCCTGGATGCAGCAGAGCGTCAGGATGATCTGGTCGCCCTCAAGCTTCTTCATGTCGAGGCGCGACAGCGTCTCCAGCAGCAGCGGCGCCTGGTCGCTGCGCTCGGTGTACGCAAGCGCCTCAACGGCTGCGGCGCGTACCAGGAACTCGCTGTCCTTTGAGTCGGTGATCGCCTTGCGGATGATGGCTGTGCTGCGCTCGGTGTTCTGGCGCGATAACCCGATAAACGTCCAGTACGCGCCGAACAGGTTGTCCGGGCGCGTGAACGACAGCACCCGCTTCTCAATCACATCCAGCGCGTCGTCCGACGTCAGGTTGGCGATGGCTTCCGCCATGCGGTAGCCCGCCGGGCCGTCGTATTCGGTTGCGATCGCGGCCATGATCGCGTTGGCTGCGTCTTTGGTGTTGGACCCGGCGGCCTGCTCAACCTGGTCGGCCCGCTTGTCCGGGTTCTCGTCGTTGATCTGCTGCGCCGCGCCGGCGTTGAAAACGAAACACGCCGCCGCGAACACGGCTGCCAGTCGGAAGAAGTACTTCGGCATTCCCACTCCTTGCGCAGCCGGCCCCACCCCTGGGTTCCCGCACTGCACGCTCTGTCGCACCATTGGCCCGCGGGCCGGATACAAGAACAGTCGGCCGCCCTTGCGTCAGCCGAAAATCTGCTCTACCAATCCCGCCCAGTTGAATGATTTCCCCATCGGTGTCGCGGGCCCGCACCTGCTTCGCGCTACCAAGGGGTTGAGATTCCATGTTAACAGCGCACCCCGCGCTGCATACAGGAAATCGGGAATCACTTGCTGTGGGCGCCGTATTCGCCATGCCGCCAACGGCGGCGGATTCGCCGCACCGCCCTAAGCATACGCATGCCATCGCGCCAGACGCGTACTTTGCTGCCCGGCTGCTCGGTCCAGTTGACCGGCACTTCGGCGAGCGGGATCGCCAGTTGCTGCGCAAGGAACACCAACTCCACGTCAAAGGCGTACCCATCCTCTGTGAGCAGATCGAACAGGCCAATCGCGCGCGGCGACGCAAACAGCTTGAACCCGCACTGCGTGTCGCGAATGCCGCGCACTGAGCCCATGCGGATCGCCCGGTTGAACCAGCGCCCCAGAAAGCGCCGCATGGCGCCGACCTGCACCTGCTTGCCGCCGCCTTCGCGGCTTCCGATCGCGATCTCAGCCCCACCCCCCACCGCCGCTTCCAGCGCTGCCAGCTCGTCCATCTGGGTGGCGCCGTCGGCGTCGGCAAACAGGCGATGCCTGCCACGCGCAGCCGCCATGCCGGTGCGCACAGCTGCACCCTTGCCCCTGTTGGCTGCGTGGGCGATCACGCGCACACCGGCGCGCTCGGCGGCCTGTGCTGTTCCGTCGCTGCTGCCGTCGTCCACTACGATGACTTCCCAGGTGCCGCCGCGGGCGTTGAGAAACCCGAGTACATGATCGAGAAACGCCGGCAGCCGCTGCCGCTCGTTGAACGCCGGGATGATCACGGACAGCTCTGGCGGCTCAGGATCACCCATAGTGTGTGGTTGCCGGGGCCTCCCCGGACTGCACGGCCATCGTTTTGCCGCTACCCTGTGGCGATGCCGATGAAGGCCTACGACGCCGCGTTGATGGACTCAGGTAACGACCTAGGGCGCCGGTATATCACTGATTTTCCGCGCGTGGAGGCGTTTTATGCCTCCGACTATCGTCGCATCGAATATCTGGCGGGCTTAGCCAACCGCCTGCT
>CAZNBU010000274.1:0-5236 GCA_964571035.1 uncultured Planctomycetaceae bacterium
ACGCCCTCTTCGCGATACTTCTTCGAGAGCTTGTTCATGGCGCCGGTCTTCTCGTAGTGCTTCTTGACGATCGGGCAGTCGAAGTTGATCCACTCCAGCACCACGATCTTGCCGCTGTAGTCACCCAGCTTTACTTCGTCGCCCTTGGCATTCTTCAGCGTGAAGGCGGGCGCCTTCTTGTCGATGGTCGCCGTTTCGGGCTCAGCTTCTTCCTTCTTTGTTTCGGTTTCAGGCTTGGCGTCTTCCTTCTTGTCGGCTTTGTCTTCCGCCACCGCGCCGTGCTGGCCGCAAGTGGGGCATGCTTCCGCCAGCACCGGCACAAATGCCAGCAACGCCAACGGCAGCAGTAACGCTGCGATGAACTTCATGTGATCTCCTTGGTCAGTTCACTGACCCCGCACATCAATCTCGACCCGCACATGCAACCCATAAGTACGCGCGGCGATTCCGGCAATTACGCGGAATCTGCCCGTTTACGGAACCCCTTTGCCTGCTACAACTTCCGCCATGCAGGCCACGGGGATTAACCTTTCCGCGTTCGGGTCAACACGCCGCCCGCTTGTCGCGATTGCACACTGCGCCGACGGCGATGTGCGGATCGAGTTGCGCCCAGCCGCCATGTTCGCGCGCAACAAGCTCTCGGACAGCGCGGCGGAAACCTTTGCGGGGTGGCGGGCGGGAATGCTGGAGCTGCCGCGGCCGATGGGTGTGGATTTGGCGCTGGATGTGTCGGCAATCGGCAGTCGGCAATCGGCAATCGAGCACCTTTGGGAGCTTTCTTACCGCCCGATCGACTTTGCCTTCTACGGCGACGCGCCGGTTACCGACAAGATCGGCGAGTTCGGCACGCGCTTTCGCGCCATGCTGGCTGCCGGCGGTTTTGAGCCGGGGCGCGACATCGTTGAAGCCTTCCCGCGCGCAACAGTGGAGCTGCTGGATTTTAAGGGCCAGTATGCGGGCGGCGGCGCGCACCACGGCCACAACGGATGGAAAGCCGACGACAAGAACCAGCGCGCGGACAAGCTGCTCGCCAAGCTGTTCCAGGAACTCGGCGTAAACCCCGCGCAGGGGGCGGAGAAGCTGACCAGCGACGACCTCGACGCAATCCTGTGCGCGCTGACAGCGCTCGCGACCCAGCGAGGCGAAGGCATGCTGTCAGGCGCAAATCTAAACGAAGAAATCACCCAACGCTGCGCCCGCAGGGCCAACACCGATGCAAACCCCGCCCACAAGGCCCCGCAGCACGCAGCAGTGCTAGCCCAGCCGTACTGGGGCTCGTTGAGTGTCACCAAGACTTAGTCACATCTTCCGATCCTCGCCTGCCTGTTGACTACACGCCGGGGGACATCAGACTCCCGCCCATGGCAAAGCCGATCACGTTTGTGGAAGCCATCAGCGAGGGGCTTCGCGAGGAGATGCAGCGCGACGAGGATGTCTTCTGCCTGGGGCAGGACATCGGCGTCTACGGCGGCGCGTTCGGCGTCACCAAGGGTTTGATCGACGAGTTCGGCGCCCAGCGCGTGTGGGATACCCCGCTTTCCGAAACCGCGATCATCGGCAACGCGATCGGCGCCGCCATGTACGGCCTGCGACCCGTGGCTGAAATGCAGTTCGCGGACTTTGTCGCCTGCGGGTTCAATCAACTGGTGAACAACGCCGCCAAGATGCACTACCGCTGGGGGCCGAACGTGCCGATGGTCGTGCGCCTGCCCTGGGGCGGCGGCGTCAGCGGCGGGCCCTTTCACAGCGGGTGCATGGAAGCGTGGTTTCTCAACGTGCCCGGCCTCAAGCTGGTATGCCCCAGCACGCCGCGCGACGCCAAAGCCGCCATCAAAGCCGCCATCCGCGACGACAACCCGGTGCTCTACTTCGAGCACAAGCACATGTACCGCGACCCCAAGCTGCGCCAGGAAGTCGGCGACGTTGAGCCGCTGGAGCTCGGCAAATCGCGCATCGCCAGGCAAGGCCGCGACGCCACCGTGGTCACCTTCGGCATCATGGTGCATTACGCCGAAAAGGCGGCTGAAAAGCTGGCGGCGGACGGCATCGAGATCGAGGTGCTGGACCTGCTGAGCCTGCGCCCCTACGACACCGAGGCGATCAAAGCCAGCGTAGCCAAGACCAGCCGCGCGCTCGTGCTGAACGAAGCCACACTGATGGGCAGCGTCGCGGGCGAATACGCCAGCTTCATTTCAGAGCATTGCTTCGAAGACCTCGACGCACCGGTAATGCGCATGGGCGCGCTCGAATGCCCCATCCCCTACGCGCCGGAGCTGGAGCAGCAGATGCTCCCCAACGCCCAAAAGATCGAAGACGCCCTGCGCAAGCTTGTCGGCTTCTAATGAACCAGCCCGGGCACCACGCCCGGGCTGGTTTCGAACTTGCGCAAACTATTCCTTGCGGCGCCTGCCCGCAGCCGCGAGCACGGCTGCCAGTGCCACCGGCAGGATGGGCAGCGTGGGCCCGGCTGGCGCGCACCCGCTTGAGCCTGACGTCGGGTTGGTGCTGCTCTTGCTTGCGATGGTGAAGCTTACGGTTCCCGGCGTGGCTGGGTTGTCCGGGCCGCCGCCGCCGATCGCCACCTGCGTGCCGCCGAACGGCGTGTCACCCGCGATCGTGAACGTCCAGCTGACCGCATTGGTCGCCCCCGGGGCCAGCGAAAGCGGCAGCGGCACACTTGGCGCAGCCGGCGCGCCGAACTTCGCCGTCACGTCGCTGGCGCCCTGCGTGAACGTGAACGTGATCGGCGGCGTGTTGCCGAAATCGCCGCCCGCCGTCCCGTCATTGCGGATCGTCGCCGTCACTACCAGCGACCCGCCGGGGTTCAGCAAGCCGTTGGCCTGCACGCTCGCAAACACCAGCATCGGCGCGGGCGGCACACCGCCGCTTAACGTGAACGTGCCGGAAGGCGAGCCAAGCAACGCGTTGCCGCCGCCGTCCTGCCCTGTCGCGCGTGCGGTAATCTGCCCGTTGGTGCATTGCGCCGTCGACTGCACCGAGAACACGAAGTTCTGCGTCGTCATTGCCGGGATCGTCGCAGGCAGCGCGGGCGTCGGCGCGCCGATCGTGTACTGGTTTGTCACGCCCACCCCGCCCGAGTGGGTCAGGGTGAGATTCAGCGAGGTAAGGTCAGCCGCCGTGCCGCCGATGTTCTCGACCGCAACCGTCACCTGCGTGCTGCCCGGCGCCGTCACAGCCGTCGGGTTGCAGCTTACGCTGTTCATGCGCAGCGTCGGCAGTGGGTCGTTGCCGTTGATGTTGACGTTGATCGAGTACGATGCGCCCACGCTGTTCCAGCGCTGGATCACAACATAGATCGGCTGTGTGCCGGGGTTGGTCGCGTAAGTTGACCCGGCGATGCCCTGCACCTGCGCAAGCGAAGCCGGGGCGTTCTCGTTCGCAAAATTGTCGCCGATGCGCTGCGGCGCAGCGGGGCCGCCGGGGCCGAACGCGAGGTCGAACACTACGATGTCGAGGTCAGTCGTCGCGTTGCCGTCATAGATCAACGTGATCTCCACCGGCCAGTTGAACTGCACGCCCGGGATGCGGTACCAGTCCTGGAAGTCCATCGACTTCAACCCGCTGTTGAGGCCCGGTTGCAGCACAAGGTTGGCGTTGGTCTGGGCCTGTGTGATGTTGTCGTTGGGCTCCATCGTGTCGTCCGGAGCGATGTCCACATTCGCCGCGCTGATGGTGATGTTCAGTGAGTAAATCTGTCCCAGCGGGACACCGCCGTTGATGAAGCTCGGCCCACGCAGCACTCGGATCAGCCAGTCGCCCGACGGGAACCCGGTGTTGCCCGAGTTTCCGACCGAGCCCCAGGTACCCACGATCTCGCTCGCGGTCGTGGTGCCCTTTGTGGCGACGTTCGTGTTGGTTACGGCGGACCCGTCCACCTGGTCATCCGCCTGGCCCGGGTTTGCGGCGTTCGGCCTGTACAGCTGGATGTTGAGATCGTCGGTAGCCGGCGTGGTGAGCGTCAACCGCACGTTCAGGTTGCCGCCGTCCGGCACGTTGACCTTGTACCAGTCCTCTTCCAGCCCTTCACCGTTGTACAGGAGACGCAGGTTCGCCGTAGAGCCTGTGGGGATGGTCGTCGCGTTGGCGGCAGTGTCGTTCTGCGTCGCGCCTTCCAGTGCGTCGTCGGACATAGCAGTCAGCGTAAACGTGATGTCGTAGTTTCCCGCGTTGTAGCTCAGGCCGATGCCCGGAAGCCCGGAAATGTTCCACGCCCACACCTGGAAGTAGTAGGTTCCCGGAGCAAGGGCCGGAGTGATGATCTGTTCGCTCGTGTTCGGCGTAGTCACAGCCGTTGTCGGCACCCCGGTGTAGCCCGTTGGATACGTGTCCGAAGCACCTGCCAAAGGCTGACCGGCTGCAGAAGCAGCCTGTAACACCCCCTGTGAGGTCACCCAGTACAGATCGAGGTTCGTGCTGGCGGACGGCTGATTCGCGAAGTTCGCCAGATCGACGGTGATGCTGGCAGGGCTGGTCAAGCGAACCATATAGTAATCCATGCCGCGCCAACCAGCGGACACATAGGCTTTGGCATTGCCGGGGCCTACGCCGACTGGCGTTGCGTCAGCCGGATGCCCGGCAAAACCCGGGGCCACGCCGGGAAAGTTGTTGGTGTATGTCCCTTCACCGCTGTCAATCGGCGTAAACTCTACGGCAAGCTGGTATGTGGCCGTTACCCCAGTCGGCACGGTGACCGGGCTGCTTACTCGGATCAGGTAGGAGGTCCCCGCGGTCGTGTTCGCCTGCGCGCGCGCACCGTCGTAAATGTCTACGCCTACCGGGGGCGCCGTGAACTGCTGGTAGGTCCCGACTGTCGGGCTCGATAGCACCGTGGCGCCGGTAGAATCCGTAATCTGAAGCTGTAGCGGGTAGTTCCCACCCTCTGTGACCTGCCGAAGTGCAACAATCATCGTGCCCGTAGGCACCGTGATGAGCGTGCCCACGCGAAACCAATCAACATCCGTGCCGGTGATCGCCAGGTCAATCCTCTCGGGGTCATTCGGGTTGCCCGTCAATGGTGGAGCGATGCCCGCGAACGACCACGTTGAAGCGATCTGGCAATAGATGTCCTTTGCGGTGCCGGCGGTGTTGTTCGGCTCCCATGGGGTCTGGGCGGTTAGCGGACTTGCACCCAACAGGAGTATCAGACAAAGCAATGTGCGCACGGTGTGTCCTCCAACGCTGAACAGACAGTCTCCCCCCCCTCTGGCGAGGAGAA
>CAZNBU010000275.1:0-5230 GCA_964571035.1 uncultured Planctomycetaceae bacterium
AGGCAGCCCGCCCCATAGAGCAGATGCTTACGACAGACCTCGATCGCCAGGCGCGCATCCGCCTCAGGAGCACGCACCCTCACGGCCAGCTGAAGAGGCGCGAGCAAATCCGGCGAAATTCGCTGCGACACGCGGTAGAGCTCGCCAAAGCCCAACAAATGTCGCGGGGCGCCGAGCTTTAGATACGCATTGCCTGGCTCGAGCCCAAGCCCGTGCGAGCCCGGGAATACCCCCTCCGGCGCCTGCCAGAAATACGCCTCGGCAAACCGGCCGACGCCCACGCCGAACCACTGCGCCTGCTGCCCCCGCGGCAATGACGCGGCGTAGGACCAATGCGCGTAACGCCCCTCCAGATCGGCCGCCGCGCTCTCCATCCGCGCCGCAGCGTAATAGGTGTTCAGGCTCACCACTGCCAAGGTGATCGCCCCAAGGCACATGGACACCAGCACCCAGCCATGAGGGGTCGGCCGCCAGCACCGCGCGGGCCGCAGACACGCCCACGCCAGGGGTAGAAGCAACCATGCTGCACAGGCCAACGCCGGCAGCAGACCGCCCGACTCGGCCCAATATTGGCTCACCAGCACCGCATTGGCCGCCAGCCAGCCCAGCAGTGCCGCCACCGCGCTCGTGGCCCAACGCTCCAGCCCACCCGCCCAGCGGCCGAACAAGGCCGCAGCCAGCAGCACCGCACTGAGCCCGTACGCGAGATACACCCCTTTCGGCACCAGCAGCATGGCCGCGACGCTTGCCGCAGCCCCGAAAAGGGCCAGCACCATCGCGCCGCCCAACACCCGTGCCGCCGTCAGTGCCAGCACCGGCCCCGCGCCGAACACCGCCAGCGCCAGGCCCAGCATCGACCCCGCGCCGCGGTAGCCGCCGGTCTGGAACACCCCGGCTAGCCACCATAGCAGCACCGCCGAATAGACCAACCACACCAGCAGGTTCGCCCCGGAGACCCGCCACACCCCGCGCCGCAACATCGCCAGCAGCAACACCACCACCCCCACCGCCAGCCCCAGGTACAGCCCGCGCGAGAAGGTGGTGAAACTCGCATACGCCAGCACCGCGAGAACGGCCATACCGAGCGCCAGCCAGCGCGAATCGCGCTCTCCCAGCACCCACCACAGCGCCACCGGCGCAGTGAGCGCCAGCCAGCCGTCCAGCGTGGCGCCGCCCACGTTCATTTCCCAGAACAGCGCCGTGGTGCGGTAATCGCTCGCGAAATCCGACAAACCGGTAAACGCCCAACGCTCCCAGATCGCCGCCAGCGATACCAGCACCGCCCCCGCCACCAGCCCCCACACCAGCCAACGCATCACCGCCTGCAGCCGGTCGCGCAACGCCTGGGCCAGCAAGGGCAGCAACAGCACCGCCCACAGGAAGCCCTTGGCCAGGCGCGGCCCGTTCAGCGGCGTCGAGTAGCCCAACCAGAGCGCCGCATCGCCCAACGCGGCCGGCACCGACGACCACTGTGTGGACAGCAGGTAGCTGATCCCGAGCAGGGCCAACAGGCCGATCTGGACAACCCCGAATCCCCACGGCCGCGGCTGCCCACCCCGGCGCCCGTTGGAGCGCAGCGCACCTGGCAGCGTCGCCGCCATCGCCTGAATCCCGCCCACCAACAGCGCGCTCATCACCAACGCATCGCTCTCGGTCAGATGAATCGCCCCCGACCACCCCGCCAGATCGACCACCGGCGCCAGCGCCGGCACAAACAGCAACCAGGCGTCGCGCCGTACGCTCATCAGTGCGACGAAGGCGACCGCAACTCCGCCCCCGAAGGCCAGGCCGAACGGGTGCCGCAGCGCGAATACCACAAGCCCGAGCGCTCCGCACAGCGCCAGGAGCCCCCAGCCCGCATACGCTACCGCGACACCTTCATCACGCCTTGATTCCAGCCCCATTCTCGCAGCCACCCCTCACTCGATGAGCCCTAAGTCTAGCCAATAACCTGTCCAGTCCCACCCCGATGAACGTGATCCTTGCATAGCATCGTGCGGGCCCGCTGTTCCGGCACTTCGACGCAACCCGGCCAGGATTCGAGGCCGGCGTCGCCGATGGCGAAGGCCGGGACTACAGCACAGATCCCCGTATCTTTTCGCTGTATCATCGTCAGCCGTCATCCAGCCGATCATCGCCCCCATTGTTCTGCACTGCACCTTCCGTAACTCGAGCGCATCCGCAAATCTGAAACACTTCGGTGTCTTCATCCGCAGGCCTGTTTGACCCGCGATCTGCGTTGACTGCCTGGAGAAAGAGTGGACAACTTCGTTTATCGTCGGAACCTCGTCGGACGCGTCGCATCGCTGCTGGAACTCAGCTTTGCCACGTTCCGCGGCTTCGTGCGGCTCACCCTCGCTGAACTGGAATTTGTCGGCGGAAGGCTGCAGCCCTTTGTCGAAATCAGGCCGGAGGCCGTCCACCGCCTGGTATTCGTCTGCCTCGGCAACATCAACCGGAGCGCCTTTGCCCATGCGGTCTCGGCCGGACTGGGCGCACGGACGGCATCGATCGGTTTGTCGACCACCTCCGGATCCCCGGCCTTCGAGAAGGCGATCGCCACCGCACCGGTCTATGGCTACAGCCTGACGTCACACCGCGCCACGGATTTCCACGATTACACCTATCAGCCGGGTGACCTGCTGCTCGCGATGGAGGTGCGTCACGCGCGTGAACTGGTCGGACGCGGGATTCCGGCCGATGCGGTGGCCTTGCTAGGCCATTGGGCGCGCCCTCATCGCATTCACATCCACGACCCTCACGAACACGACGCCCCGTATTTCCGGACCTGCTTCGCGATCATCCACTCGGCGGTGGTGAACCTCGTAGACGATCTGCGACAGGCAAACAGCCCATGCCTCGCAAGATGAACGTGCATCTCAGCTTCGACATCGAGGTCTGGTGTGGGGGCTGGAAAGACCTTGACGGCCGCTTCCCGGAGAGCTTCGAGCGCTACGTCTACGGCCGCTCGCCAAAGGGCGAGTACGCACTGCCGAAAACGCTCGAGATCCTGGCCCGCCACAACCTTCGAGGCGTGTTCTTCGTCGAACCACTGTTCGCCGCCCGCTTTGGCATCGACAAGCTTGGCGTGATCGTCGAACTGATTCGCGCCGGCGGTCATGACATCCAGCTCCACCTGCACCCCGAGTGGTCGGACGAGATTCGTCCATTGCCGTTCCCCGGGGCGAATCGCAAGCGCCAGCACCTTGCGTTCTACACGCTGGAGGAGCAGGTTGCGCTGATTCGGTTGGGGCTCGCACTGATGTCCCGGGTCGGCTGCAACGGCATTTCCGCATTCCGCGCCGGCAGTTTCGCCAGCAACGCCGACACGTACCGCGCGTTGCGGGCCTGCGGCATCGCGATCGATAGCAGCCTCAACGAAGTGATGGCCGAAAGCGCGCCGGACCTGCGTGACAAGCTTGATTTCACTTGTCCGCAGGTTTTCGAGGGCGTCGACATCCTTCCGATGACCATCTTCCGCGACGGGTTCGGGAGCCTAAGGCCTGCACAACTGGGCGCCTGCAGTTTTGCCGAAATGCGTCAGGCCATGGAATCCGCCTATGAGGCCGGGTTCGGAAACTTCGTCATCCTTTCGCACAACTTCGAAATGTTGCGTCGCGGAAGTAGCATGCCAGACGCCATCGTGGTGCGCCGCTTCGAAGCCCTGTGTGCCTACCTCGACGTCAACCGCGAGCACCTCCCCGTGGTCGCGATGAGCCGGCCGCCTATCGTCGCATCGGACGGTACTTCCCCGCCCTTGCCCAGGGTATCGCTCGGGGCGACGCTCCTGCGGCATGGCGAACAACTTGCCCGGCGTCTTCTGCGTTGATCGGTCGTATCCATGCCGAACGCACACTTTCGAGCATGCGGGGCACAGCCAGCATGCTGATCGCCCGACAACACCTCCCCGGAACCGTCCTTTTCCTGGAATCATGAACCGTCCTTTCTCGGTCTACCTCGATCTAGTCCGCTTCATCGCCGCCTTCCTTGTCTACCTCTACCATTCCAACCAGCGCTTCCTGATCGAAACCAAGCTACCGGCCAGCGACTACGGTCACAGTTCGGTGATCGTCTTCTTCGTGCTTTCGGGATTCGTCATCGCCTTCGTTACGGCCACCAAGGAGTCCCAACTGGCGGCCTATAGCGCCAGCCGGATATCGCGAGTCTTTTCGGTCACCGTCCCCGCGATCGCGCTTACCGTCGTCCTCGATGCGATCGGGCGGCAGCTCATGCCGGATATCTACTCTGGCTATCCCTTCGACCATTTGCTCGCCCGCATCGGCGCCAGCCTGCTGCTTCTCAACGAAGTCTGGTTCATTTCGATCACGAGCTTCTCGAACGTCCCGTTCTGGTCGATCTGTTTCGAATTCTGGTACTACGTGACCTTCGCGATGATCATCTTCATGCCGCGGCGCATCGGTGTGCCTGCGGCGCTCGCGACAGGCCTGCTGATCGGGCCGAAGCTCCTGCTGCTCGCTCCACTATGGTGGCTTGGTGTGCTGCTCTATCGCTGGCGCGCCACGCAAAAATGGTCCGACCCGGTTTCCGTTGCGCTGGCGGTGTGCTCGGTAGCCGGCATCGTCGCCTTCCACATGTGGGATGTCGGCGGTCTGTGCTCGGACTGGCTGCGCCGACTGATCGGCGAAGAGGCCCATCGCGAACTGACCTTCGCAAAGTTCTTCGTGGGCGACTATCTGCTCGGTGTCCTCGTCTTCATTAACTTCGCCAGTATGCGCAACATACTCGGTCGCCATGGCCACGCGATGTTGCGCTTCGAGCGTCCAATTCGGACGGTGGCCAGCTACACCTTCACCCTCTACCTGCTGCATCAGCCGCTGTTTCTGTTTTGGGGAGCCGTGATCAATGGAGATCCGGCGGAACCGGGCTTCTGGCTCCTGGTGACCACCCTGATGCTGCTCACTGTCGGCGTGGTCGGCCATCTTACCGAGAACCGACGCCACATCCTGCGGGACGCGCTTTACCGGCCGTTCTCCCGCCTATCCCCGGCCCGCACCTGAAAACCTACCGTGATGCTTGAAAAGCACGAGCGCCCACCCTGCTACTTGCTGGGCATCGAAACCCAGATCGGCCTGAGCCTCATCCGCGAGTTGGGTGCAGCCGGCGTTCCGGTGATCGGGATTGCGACCAGTGCCGACGCAATCGGGCTGCAATCCCGCTTTCTCGCTCATGGCGAAATCCTCCATCAGCCCCGCACGGACGCGAGACTGGA
>CAZNBU010000276.1:0-1708 GCA_964571035.1 uncultured Planctomycetaceae bacterium
CGCCGTCCCTTCGACCTCTGTCACGACGCCTTCGACCCGATCGCGTCGTGCTCGGAACCGCAGGTTTGGCAATTCAACCGGTCCGGTCGATTCGAGCAGGAACTCTACTTTGTAGTCGGCGAAGCCTGCGGGCGTGCGCCGACCACCCGCGCGCAGCGCGGAGAGTCCCAGCGCGAGCAAGCCGTAAATCGGCACGCTCCGCACCCCGCCTCGCGCACCGCAGGCGGATAAGCCTTTCCCAGCAGGACCCAGAGCCGGGGCGTCCAAGGACGCCCCGGTTCGTTTGTGGGGGACTGTCCCCGTAGCAGCCATCCTGAAATCAGTCGCCGTCATTCACGACAGGCGTCCACACCGCATCAACTTTGACGGTGCTGTCATCCTGCAGCGTAATCGTGAACTCGGCCGCATGGTGGGGATCTGATGCTCCTTGGCGGGCTGCGGTTACGCGCACGCGCATCGGCACGCCGACCAGCAGCGAATCCAGCCGCAGGCCCTCGGCGTGCAGTCTGATGTCGGCCGTCATCTCCAGGTCGTAATCCGCGCGCATGCGTTCATCCCATCCGGCGGGATAGATGTTGGCTGAGTAGTAATCCGACTCAGTGAACCCGGGCGCGGCAGCCATCACGACCGACCCGTTGCGTTCCACGGCATCCAGCGCGGCGAGTGCAACCTCAACCTCTCCCTGCGCCGCAACCCGGAACGCTACCACGCGGCCTTCCTGGGGGCCGAAGGCCGGCTTTGCGGTGTAGTCGCCAGCCGGCAAGAGCATGCGCTCTCCACCAACCGCGCATACAAACTTTCCTGCCTGCGTGCGGACAATCCATCTGGGAGTCGCTACGCTACGCGAGCGCTGGAAAACATCAGGCTGCGAGAACCTAACCAGCCCAAGTTCGGCTCCTAGATCCACCACAGTCGTGCTGTCTGCGGACACTGACAACTCTCGCCTGAATCGAAGTCTGGGGTAGTCCTTGGATAAGCGGAGCGTCGCGCTGCCCGCGGGGGCCCAGAGATGCATCACTCGATCCGGATGCTGCGGCTCGGTTCCTCCGAGATCATTGCCCCACGGAAAATCCAACCGCACCTCAAGGCCGTCATCGCTGATGTCGATATCGCCGAGTTGCTTGAGCACCCAATCCCCGAGCCTGACCTCAACCCGGACGGGAAGGCGTAACTCGTGATACACACGGTCATCCCTTTCGACGACCTGCCATGTACGGGCCGCGGTTCCATCAACCACGCGCAACAGCCTTGCGTCCGTGGAGCGTAGTGCCGCAGTGTCCGGCTCGGTAATTCTCCAGCCGGGGACCAGGCTGCCGGTTCTCAACCTGGTGTCACCACAGACAACGTGGATGCTATGTGGTCTACGAAGTTTCGGGAGTTCGGTGATCTTGAACTCGCGCACCTCACCGGGTTGAAGCTCAAGCTCAATGGGATCAAGCAACCTGCCTTCAGGTGGAGCATCACCCGGCTCTGCTCGCAGATGCAGGCGATAGGAACCCGCAGCGACATTGATGCGCTCCACCCAGCCACGCCTTGAAACCACCCCATGCCTTGATCGACCGGGCTCTACCGGCTCCAACTCGTACCTCACGTCGGACCAAGCTGCATACGTGGGTGTGCATGACAGGAGCAGCATGGCGCTTCGCGATCTTCCCTGCCCCCCCAACCCCACCTCACCCCCCCCCCCCACACCCCCCTCCCCCCCCCC
>CAZNBU010000276.1:1718-5215 GCA_964571035.1 uncultured Planctomycetaceae bacterium
GCGATCTTGCCTGGACCTTCAACGTGAGCTTACCCTGGCGCGGCAGAGGCTCTTCGACGGGCTCAAACCCCGGAACCTCCGCCCGCACCACGGCGTTCTCACCCGGCATGAGCATGGCTGTGAACGAACGTCCGCTCAAAGACTCACGGGAACCTCCTTTTCGAGTGCCGCTGGCCGCGTCAAAGAAGGAGATCCGGAGGTCGCCGACCGTCGCCGCTCCATCCGGCGTCTCAACCGCGACCTCGACAAAGTCGGGCGGTTGAAACGGAATCCGGAGAACCTCAACCGAACCCTCGTTCAGCGTCAGTGTATGTGAGACGAACCCGATGGCACCCTTGCTCGACAGGAGTCGGTTGGGACGGGAGAGATAGGGCCACTCTTGCTCCAGCGTCATCGAATATGTGCCGGGCGGCAGCGGGATTCGGTACTTCACCGAGCGTGTCAGACGCTCCCTGAATTCAAAGTCTCCCGATTCGACCAGCCAGAACGCCTCGTCAGCAACGTATGAGCCATCCACCCCTTCGGGGATGTACCACTCAATCTCCACCATTGGCGAGCGAAGCTGAACCTCGCCGAAGGCGAGAACGCGAGTTGTGCTGTCTTCCGTAGGCGGAGGCAGGGGCAGAGACCATGGGTCAGCGGTTGGGCCCGGGCCGTCATCCACGTAGCGCCATTGCAGAACCCAGGACCTGCCGGTCGGCGGAGGATCGTCTTCGTCGCGCCAAAGAACCGCAGCAAAGTACCCCTGTTCATCCGTATTGACCGATTGGAACTCTGAATCGTCCCCGGCCGTGAAACCAACGATCAACCTTCTCAGCCCGGCTATTGGCTCGTTTGCACTGCTCAGCAGGCGACCAGTGAGGAACCACTCGTCGGGACCAGCCATGTCCCGGGCGCCGATCTCGATCTCACCCAGATCGAACACTTTCCCGTGACGTTGAACCCTGACCGACTTCTCGATCTGCGCATAGCCAGCGGCCTCCGAGGTATGGCACTGGACCACGGCCTCGAGCGATCCCACGAGGGACTTGGCCATCCCTGACTCTTTGCCGATGTCTTGGTCCAGAACTCCGTCAGCGTCGGGGCTCACTCGAAGGAAGGTGTCGTAGTCCATCTCGCCCTCAGAGTTCAGCGGGAAGACTATTACTGATCGAAGAAAGGACCCAAGGTCGCGCATATAGCTGGCCTGAAAGTCGGCGCGCAGGACGATCTTGCCCTTCAGTACCCAGGTGTCGTCCGCTTCGCCCGGTTGCGCTTCCGCTGGGTGGCCTACTGCTTCCTTCATAATGCCGTCGTTTGCACCGGCCGGCTTCGTTGTGGGCGCCCGTTTGTTCAGTGCGGCGCTTGGCCGGCCGCTAAAGGCTGCTTCGCCTTGTTCGTTCTGTGGGCGGTTGTGCGTTGCAATCGCAACTACGACGACCGCCGTGAATGCGAGCAGGATTACCGCAATGGTGACGCGTCGCCGCATGCAGGAAGATTACGAAGCGGGCGTGCGCTGCGCGACGGGAATTGTGCGGGTTGCGGCCGGCGACTGTCCCAGGCGCGGCAGTTTGCGCCAGGGAACTGTCCTCGCTTCGGGGCGCAAGAGTGCAGAAACATCGTCGTGGGTCATCTCAATCCAAGAACAGGCAGCTGCTACAAGCGCGCAATCCTTGATGAACGCTTTGTCATGCATTCAGAAGCGGGGACAGTCCCCTTGCGAACCTTCAACACATTCCGTATGCACAAAACGTATAAAACATAAAAGGCGGTGTATACTGGGTGCATGGCAGAGACAGCCACCATCCAGAAGGTTACGGCAGTCGTCGCAAAGACCGGCGGCGTCAGCCTCAAGTTCGCCGCGCTGGCAATTGGCGGCACGCTTGTAGCCGGCGGTGTGACCGTGGCAGTGGCTTCCGGAGTCGGGGGCAGCGATGCTTCGACGGCGCCCGGTAGCGCGACAGAAGCGCCCGCGCCCACACTCGGCCCCGGCATCGACAAGCCCGCACGGCCATCAATTGCGGGCGCACGCACGCCCAGCGAGCTTTCGTTGCCGGAAAACGTGGACCTTTACCGCGCCGTGCAGGACTTTCGCGCGGGCCTGCGCGCGCCGATGGCTTTGCAACAGCCGCCGAAGAGCGTCATCACCGTGCCGGTTCAGCCGACCGCACCGCCGCAGCCCGCCAAAATCGAAGCGGAGAACCCCGCCGCAGCACCCACGCCCGAACCCGAAGTGATCGAAACGCCGCAGCTCGAGCCGGCACCCGCGAAGGTCGACTCGCCGCTGGAAACACTTCTGGGTGTGCTGGAATCGGATGCGCCAACGCGCGAGCGGTTCGACGCGTTTCGCCAGCTCAGCCCGATGCTGAGCGCCGACATGCTCCCCACCCTGCTGCGCCTCTCCGCGCTGCTGGGCGCCACCGACAACGTCGCGCTGGAATGGATGATCGCCCGCCGCCTGCAGGAATTGACCGGCAAGCGCTACGGCCGCGACGCGCAGGCTTGGCGCGAGTGGTTCGCAGGCGCTCGGCCACAGCTTTCGTCCGACGTCTAAACCGCTTCCTTGCGCCGCCGCGATTCGGTGACTTCCGCGGGCGGCAGCTCAACGACAAACTTCGCGCCGCCCAGCGTCGCGCCGGATTCCACGCGCACCGTGCCGCCATGGTTGTCCACCACCGTGTGGACGATGGATAACCCGAGCCCCGTGCCCTTGCCCGGCTCCTTGGTAGTGAAGAAGGGGTCGAAGATGCGCTCGCGCAGATCGTCCGGGACGCCGCCGCCGCTATCCTCAATCGACATCACCACGCCGCGCTTGTCCGACGGCGCCAGTGTCACGCGCACTGCGCCGCCTTCGGGCGAGGCGTCGGCTGCGTTGATCAGCAGGTTCATCAGCACCTGGCCGACTTCTTCTTCGTTGCCGTAAAGCTCGGGCAGGTCCTGGCGGATGTCCTCTTCAAGCCGGATCTCCTTCTGGTCCATGCGGTGCTTGACCAGCGGCAGCGCGCGGCGCAGCGCGGCTTCGGCATTGAAGCGCTCCGGTTTCATGTCGCGGCGGCGCGAGAAGTCGAGGATCTGCTTCATCAGGTGCTCGATGCGCTGCAACCCTTCCTCGATCAACCCGATGTAGTCGTTGCTGCGCTCATCCAGCCCCTCGCGCTTCTTCAGTCGGCGCACGGCGTTCAGCATGCCGCTGAGCGGGTTGTTCACCTCGTGCGCGAGCCCCGCGGCAAGCGTGCCTGTCGCGGCAAGCCGCTGCGCCACAACCAGGCTTTGCTGCTGCTTCTGGATCGTGCGGGTGGCGGATTTGACCTTGCCCTCAAGGTCGCTCTGGTAGTCCTTGAGCTCAGCGAACATGGCGTTAAACGCCGCCACCAGCGTTTCGATGTCGCCGCCACCGCCCTTGAACCCTTTGACCTGCAACCCTTCCGCGCCCTTCACGATGCGCTTGCTGTCCTCCAGCACATCGCCCAAAGGCGCCAGCACGAACCGCCGCAACGCGAACATCAGCAGCACAAACA
>CAZNBU010000277.1:0-5209 GCA_964571035.1 uncultured Planctomycetaceae bacterium
GCTGCGTGAGCACTACGAGATGCTGCTGGAATGCTTCGACCCGCGCCGCGCAAGCCAGGTCGTGCGCCGCTACGCCACCTGGTACATCAAGGATGTGCCAGGCAGCGCGCAGTTCCGCGCCAGGATGACGCAGGTGGAATCGCGCGAGGAGTTTCACGAAACGCTCGACGAAATCACCGAGCACTTTGAGCGCATAGCCCGAGTGCCGGACAGCGAGCGCATCGGGCGTGTCGCGCAGCCGGAGCCTGCCCTGGCAGGCGCGGCCTGAACCCCTTTCCAATTCCCCCGCGTCGGCATACAAAGGCACCATGCGGTTTGGCCTCTGGGTTGTGCTGTTTGGCCTTCTTGCGGGCGGTTGCGCCGTTGGGGGCGACCGTCCGCCGACCCGCACGCACGCCTGGCCTTTCTTCAACGAATCTGTGGACGTCGACGGCACCACGCGCACGCGCGCCCTGGGGCCGTTTTATGAGCGCACGTCGAAGCCGGACGGATTTGTCGAAGAGCTGGTGCGGCCGTTCTACAGCTACACCGAACGGCCGTCGAAATCCGAGGTCGATCACCTTTACTTCTACCCCATCGGGCGCTGGCGCGAGCGCAACCAGCCGGGTTGGGAAGGGCGCCATGAACGCCAGATTCACGTCATGCCGCTGTTCTGGTGGAATGACGTCAGCTATGCACCCGGCCACCGCGAGCTGGACTACTTCTTTTTCCCGCTGGTGTTCGGCGGCGAAAGCAGCATTGAGGGATCGCACTTCGCGGTTGCACCGTTCGGCGGCAACCTGAAGGGTGTCTTCGGCAACGATGAAGTCCGCTTCGTGATGTTCCCGCTGTACGTAGAGTTGCACAGGCAGGGGCGCACCACCTACTACCTGCCGTTCCCGATCGTGAAGTGGGGCTACGGCCCCGGGTACCGAACCTACGGCGTGATGCCCTTCTTCTCGCGCACTGAGGTCTGGCGCGAGGTGCGTGACGACATCACCGGCGGCACCAAGGAAATCCCCGTTGCCGACCGCTGGACCGTGTTGTGGCCGATTTTCCGCTACGACCGCGAAGCCATGGACCGCAAGTATCCGCGCGAAGCGCTGATGGTGTACCCGCTGTTCGGCATGAAGCGCTCGGCGGTCACGCTGAACCTGAGCATGCTGTTCATCTTCAACTACCCGATGTTCAGCTACACACGCGCAGACCTGACGAACACCACAATCCTCGACCTGTTCTGGCCGGTATTCCGCTACGCCAAGGGCGACCAGTTTACGCAGTACCGCGTGTGGCCGCTGTGGGACTACTCCCGGCGCGACTTCGGCAACGGCATGTCGAACACCGCAATCAACGTGTTGTGGCCGCT
Source organism: uncultured Planctomycetaceae bacterium (assembly GCA_964571035.1). Lineage (GTDB taxonomy): Bacteria > Planctomycetota > UBA8742 > UBA2392 > UBA2392 > JADJRK01. The sequence goes on from CAZNBU010000277.1 coordinate 1,346, forward strand.
GTTCTGGTACTTCGAGGACGTGTTCCCCACGTACACCGAAACACGCTACCAGGTCTTCCCGATCTTTTTCGCCAACTTCAAACGCTACCTGCCTGAGCCGGATGGCACCATCCGCACCAAGCACCTGCTGCGGATCTGGCCGCTTGCCAAGTACCGCAAGGATGTGGACGGTACGGTGGACTTCGAAATGCTGTCGATCTTTCCGTTCAACGACGAAGACTTCGACAAGACTTACGGCCCGTTCTTCAAATTTTTCAGCGTGCGCGCGGGACCCGAAGAAACCAAAGTGCAGGCGCTGTTCCGCATCTTCAACTACGAGCAGGACCCCTACCGCATCGACCTTTCGCTCGCGCCGCTGTTCGACTGGCACGTGGTGAAGCAAGCCAAGGATCGGCTGTACCCCGACGGCCCGGACACCGGCGACATCGAGGATTTCAACCTGCTGTACGGACTGATGGGCTACCACCACGGCCCTGACGACCGCTACACCCGCCTGTTCTGGGGACTGAAGCTGCGCAACGGCACCAAGGAGCCGGCAGAAGAGCCGCGAGAATGAAGAAGGAATTCATCGGCATCGCAGCGCTCAAGGGCGCCGGTCACACCCTCATGCTGCTGCTGGAGGCGCTGGGCTACATCACGCACGCCTGGAAGCGCCGCCGGGCCATCTTCAATGAGATGCACGTGATCGGCACGCAGTCGCTGCCGATTGCCAGCTTCTTCATGCTGCTGATCGGCATGGTGTTCGCCTTGCAGACCGGCATCGAATTCGCGCGCTTCGGGCAGACCAACCTGGTCGGCCTCGTGATCGTAAGCGCCATGGTGCGCGAGCTGGGCCCGTGGATGACCGCGTTTGTGCTGATCGCCCGCGTCGGCAGCTCCATGGCCGCCGAAATCGGCACGATGAAGGTCGCTGAGGAACTCGACGCGCTGGATGTCATGAGCATCAACCCGATCAGCTTCGTGGTGATGCCGCGCATCGTGGGGTACGCGATCATGGGGCCGATCCTCACCGTGCTGGGCACGCTGGTCGGCATCGGCGGCGGTGCGCTGGTGGCCTACCTGCAGCTCGGCGTGCGATTGGACGACTTTCTGCGCTTCGCTGAACGCGGCGCCGAGCCGCTGGACATCTACTGGGGCCTGTTGAAAGCTCTGGTGTTCAGCCTGTGCGCAGCCGCCATCGCATGCAGCAACGGCGTGCGCACAACCGGCGGCGCCGTCGGCGTCGGCCGGGCAAGCCGCAACACGGTGGTGATGGCGCTGACGATGGTTGTTTTCCTGAATTACCTGCTGACCAGCTTCTACCGGATGGTGAAGCGGCTGGTGGCGGGATTGTTGTAGCCTGTGAGCCAATGACGGACGTGAAGACCAACGCCAGCGCAACACAGACCCGGGACGCGGAACCCGTGGTGGAGTTCGCAAACGTCCACAAAACGCTGTCGGGCCGCCAGATTCTGGACGACCTCAGCTTTACCGTCCGCAAGGGCGAAACCTTCGTCATCATCGGGTACTCGGGCACCGGCAAGTCGGTGACCCTGCGACACCTCGTGGGGTTGATGCACCCAGACGAAGGCAGCATCCGCGTTGCTGGGGATGAGATCACCACGATGACTCACCGCGAGCTTGAGCTGATGCGGCGCAAGTTCGGCGTGCTGTTCCAGTCGGGCGCGCTGATCGCGTGGCTGACGCTGTTCGAGAACGTCGAGCTGCCGCTGAAAGAACACACCAAAATGAGCCGGCGCAAGCGCGCCGAGATCGTGCAGCAGAAACTTGAGCTTGTGAACCTGTGGCAGGACCGCGACAAGTACCCCTCTGAAATCTCGGGCGGCATGAAAAAGCGCGGCGGGTTGGCCCGCGCGCTGGCGCTGGACCCCGAGATCGTTCTCTACGACGAGCCGTGCAGCGGCCTCGACCCGGTAATGTCGCACGAGATCGACCGGTTGATCAACGTGCTGCGCGACCGCCTTGGCCTTACGCAGATCGTGGTGACGCACGACATGGACAGCGCGTATTCGATCGCCTCGCGCATCGGCATGTTCTACCAGGGGCGGATGGTCCAGATCGGCACGCCGGAAGAGGTCCGCAACTCGAGCAACCAGGAAGTACGCCACTTCGTGACCGGCGGGCGCGAAGGACGCGTCAGCAAACGCAGCATCACAGCCATTCTTCGCGGCAAGCCGCCAACCCAAAGCGCGCGCAAGGAAGCTGAGCAGACGTTGAATGAACTCGACGAGGGCGAGCGCGAAGACGACACCGCCCCGCCCTCGAACAAACTTGAACCCTCCCCTGAAACGGAGAAGCCATGAAGATTCGCGACCTGATTGCCGGCATTCTGATCTTCGCTGCGCTGGGCATTGTGCTGTTCTTTGCGCTGCAGTTGCGCAACGACGGCTCGATCGGATTCGGCAAGACGCGCACGATCCGGATTATGTTCGCCAACGTGCAGGGCCTGCAAAGCAACTCGCCGGTCTGGATCAGTGGCGTCCCGAAGGGGCGGGTGCAGGACATGATGGTCGATCCGCGCGACGGCACGGTCGAGGTGTTCGCCTCACTTGATTCCGACGTGCAGCTTCGCGCCGATGCGTACGCGGAGATCATTTCCGCCAGTGCCTTCGGCGGGCGGGCGATCGCCCTGTACATCGGTGAGGCCCAGGAAGAGCTTCCTGCCGACACTCCGTTGGAGGGCCGGGTGGTTGAGGACCTGTTCACAGCAGCCGGGCGCGGCATTGGCAAAATCAACGAAGGAATTGACGTTGCGGTGGACACCATCAATGACGTCAACGCCATCGTAAAAGACGTTCGCGAGGGGCGCGGACCCATCGGCACCATCCTTCGCGACGAAAAGGTCGCCGGCGACATTTCGGCTACGGTCGAGAACGTGCGCTTCATGGCGGAAGACGCGAAGGGGATCACCACCAACGTTCGCGACATCACGGACAAGGTCAATTCCGGCGAAGGCGTGGCTGCGATGGTGCTGGATGATCCCGACTTGTCCAACCGCATGAAGAACATCGTACGCAACGTGGAGGATGCAACCGACAACACCGTAGGCGCGTCGCGCAGCGTACGTTCGATCGTGCGCAAGCTTGATGAGGGGGACAACCTTTTTGCCACGCTGCTCAATGACCCCGAAACCGGGCGAAACATGAAGGAAGCCGTGGCGCGCACGCCGCAGCTCATCAGCAGCGCGACCCGCGTCGCCGATGAAGTCGGCGACCTGACCGCCGGTGTGAACCGCGGCGAAGGCACTGTGGGCAAGATCTTCAAGAATGACGTGCTGTTCAATGACACCCTGAATGCCGTGAACACGCTGCGCGCGGGGTTTGAGGACATCCGCGAGCAGGCGCCGATCACCACCTTCGCGTCGCTGCTGTTTCAAGTTCTGCAGTAGACTGAACGCTGCCCCGAGCTTGCGCTCGGGGCAGTTGTCCCGTGCAATAGCGCCCATGCTTGCGCAGGCTTTTCACAGCTTCTCTCAAGACGCCATGGGGCCCACGGCCACAGTGGCGCTGCACGCGAGCATACTGTTCTTCATTGTCGCCGCTTTTCTCGCTGTGGCCGCTCTATTCGTGCCGCGCAGGCTGAAAGCGGCGTGGGCCGACTGGACGGGCGGCGCGGGCACTCTGGCGCTTGCGGTCTACTTTGTGGCGCGGTATGCAGAGGCTGGGACTGAGCCGCTTTCGAACCTCTTCGAAGTGGTAGCCCTGTCAGCGCTGTTCCTGGCACTCGCCTACTTCGTGGCAATCCGCGTGCGCAGGATGCCCGCACTGGGGGCGTTCGCCTTTCCGGCCCTGAGCATCATCTTCCTCGTCAATCTGCTGTTTGCGGGCACAACCACAGGATCAAACGACACCGCGGAGACCCACC
>CAZNBU010000278.1:0-5205 GCA_964571035.1 uncultured Planctomycetaceae bacterium
CAGATCCACCGGGTCGATCTCGCCCACCACCTGCCCGGCATGGACCCGCTCGCCCGGCTGCACCGCCACGCTCCGCACCCGCCCGGCGAAGGTCGGGCCGATGCGGTGGCTATAGCGCGCCTCCACGGTGCCGATGCCGTACAGCGCCGGCGTCAGCGCCTGCGCCTCGACCGTCGCCACCGTCACCTGCACCCGCGCCAGCGGCCCCGCGCGCAAGGCGACGAAGACGAGCAGGCCGGCCAGGAGCAGCAGCACCGCGCCCAGCGCCAGCCGGCGGCCATTGGCGGAAAGCCATCGCTTCATCCCTGCCTCCGGATGCCGCGCAGGTAGATGCTGAGCACCGCCGGCGCCTCGCCGCGGAGACGGCCGACATCGCCGGCGAGCAGGGACTGCACCACCAACCCCTGGACGGTGCCGACAAACAAGGTGGCGGCGGCGGCGAGGTCGAGCGCGGAGTCGATCTCGCCTGCCGCCCGGCCGGCTTCGAGCAAGGCCCGCACGCGCTCGCCGTAGCGCCGCAGCAGGGTTTGCGCCATGCGCTTGGGCGCGCTGAGCTCGGCGCGCTGCAGCTCGCCGAACAGCATCCGCGGCACCCCCGGATGCTCGACGACGAAGTCGACATGGGTCATGAACATCGCCTCGAGCGCCGCGAGCGGGCTGGCTTCGGCCTGCACCGCACGCTCGATGCGCGCCATCAGGCGCTCGGCGACCCACTCCATGACCGCGCCCCACAGCGCCTCCTTGGTCGGAAAGTGGCGGAACAGCGCGCCGTGGCTGAGCTGCATGCGCTCGGCGATGGTGGCGGTGGTGATCTCGCTCGGATTCTGCTCGCCGGCCAGCGCCACCACGGTTTCGACGGTGACGGCGCGGCGCTCGTCGGCGGGAAGGTGTCGGGGGCTCATGGGAGGATTCGGCCATCGGGGTTCAGAGAGTAAGTATTTACTCACTTTTGTCCGATGAAAGCAAGCGCCGCCGCCCGGCAAACGTGCAGTCGGTGCGGGGCGGGTGGTAAAGCCCAGCGCGCCGTCCATCCACCGACGCGTCGGCGGCGAAATCCATCCCAAGCAAGTCAAGCGAGCGCTGGAGGAGTTGATCGAGCGCGGGGAAGTCCGCTTTGAGGGTAATAAGCGCTGGCGGCGGTACTGGGCAGTGGCATGAACAGCGTATCGGACAACCGGAGCTCTATCGTCGATATCCCGCACCCATTCCTCCTCATGCCGACGCCCCAGCCTGCGGCGATGCCTTCGGCGGAACCGCGCCCGGCTGATAGGTCGCATCGAATACCGTGTCCGTCAGCCAGCGCTTGAAGTTGGGGTTGTCGCTGAACTGCTTGAACAGCTCGGTGTGGTCGGACAGCAACTCCAGCACCACGCGGTTGAGCGCCTTGTCGTGCTCCAGCTTGGCGTTCTGCTTGTCGGAGTTCGCCTGCGCGTTCTGGTAGGCCCTGTCCTGCGCCACCCGCGCCGGAATTTCTTCGGCGATGACCTTGCGAATCTTGTCCTCGTCCTTCCACTCGATGTTGCCGAACAGATCGTTGAAGGTCTTGATGATCACGGAGAGTTTGTCGATGTCTGCCTCGCCCTTGCCGCCACCGCCGCCCGGCGGCACCGGCTCGACCGTGGCGTCGGCATCGGCCATCGCCATCTTCAGCGCCGCTTTGGCCTCCACCCGGTAGCTGTCCATGTCGATGGTCTCCAGCACCCCCTTGGAGAGGTCTTCCTCTTTGGGCGCGGGCAGCTTGGGAATGAGGAAGTTCAGGAAGATCGACAGCTTCTCCCACGTCGGGTGGCCGTAGCTCAGGATCGCGGCAAGAAAGCCGTAGCTGCGCACGAAGGCCTTGCCCTTGCCCTTGAACTTGACCTGATCGTCCTCGCCGAGCTTGTCGGTGTATTCGGCCACGCACGCATCGAGGATGGGGTCGAGTTTGTCCCGGTCTGCGCCGCCCAGGTACAGCGCCACCAAGTCTTCCACCTGCTGCCAGCTGTACACCTGCTGCCCGTCGAGTTCGGCCTTCAGGTCGTGCAGCTTGTTGGCGTCGGTTTCGCCGGTCTGGATAGTGGCGCGGTAGTAGTCCTGGAACGCCGCCTTCACCGCCTCGGCGTTGTCGGCGAAGTCGAGCACGAAGGTGTCGTGCTTTTGCGGGTGCGCCCGGTTCAGGCGTGACAGGGTCTGCACCGCCAGCACGCCCGCCAGCGGCTTGTCCACGTACATCGTGTGCAGCAAAGGCTCATCGAAGCCGGTAACGAACTTGTTGGCAACGATCAGGAAGCGATACGGGTCTTGCTTGAGATTGGCCGGAATATCCTTGCTCGGAAACCCGTTGAGGTCGGCCTCGGTCTTCTTCTGGCCGCCAATCTCAAAATCGCCCGAGTACGCCACGATGGCCTTGTAGGGGCTCTTGATCTGCGTGAGGTAGTCCGACACCTCGCGCCAGTAGTCGATGGCTCGCGCGATGCCGTTGCACACGATCATCGCCCGCGCCTTGCCGCCGATCTTCTGCTTGCCCGCGACCTGTGCGATGAAGTGATCGACCATGATCTCGGCCTTGCGGCGGATGGCCTTGTCGTGCGACTCGACGTAGTGGCGGATCTTCTTCAGCGCCTTCACCTTGTCGAATTCCGGGTCGTCCGCGACGGTCTTGGCCACTTGGTAGAAGCTGTCGTAGGGGGTGTAGTTCTCCACCACGTCGAGGATGAACTTCTCCTGGATGGCCTGCTTGGTGGTGTAGGTTAGCTCCTCCGGCGAGCGGAACTGCACCTCGTCGCCGACGAGGGTTTTCTCGCCGAACAACTCCAGCGTCTTGTTCTTGGGTGTGGCAGTGAAGGCGAAGTAGCTGGCGTTGACCAGCAACTTCCGTGAGGCGATGCGCTTCTCGATTTCCGCGTTGACCGCATCCTGCGTGCTGTCCTCCTCGAACTCCTCCTCGGCCACCTTGCCGCCGAGGGCTTCGTGCATCCGCGCCGTGGTCTTGCCGCCTTGGCTGGAATGCGCCTCGTCGATCAACAGCGCGAAGCTCTTGCCGGAGAGGTCGCCCAGCTCATCGAGGATGAACGGGAATTTCTGGACTGTGGTGACGATGATCTTCTTGTCCCGACGCAGGTACTCGCGCAGCTCCTGCGCGTTGTCGGAGTGGCCGAAGATCGCCGCCACGTGGTCGTAACCCTTGATGGTGCGGGCGATCTGCGTGTCCAGCGCGCGCCGGTCGGTGATGACGATGATGGAATCGAACTGCGCCGTCATCGGGTCGTCCTGGCGGCGCAGCTCCACCAACTGGTGCGCCAGCCAGGCAATGGTGTTGCTCTTGCCGCTGCCCGCCGAATGCTGGATCAGATAACGCTTGCCCACCCCGTCGCTGTGGGCGCGGCGCAGCAGGGCACGTACCGTGCGCAACTGATGGAAGCGCGGGAAGATCTGCTTGCGCTTCTTGCGTTTCTTGCCGCCGGCATCCGCTTCTTCCTCTTCCACCACCTGCGCGTAGCTCTCGATGATGTTGGCCAGCGACTCGCGGGTCAGCACCTGCTTCCACAGGTAATCGGTCTTCAGACCATCCGGGTTGGGCGGGTTGCCCGCACCGCTGTTCCAGCCCTGGTTGAACGGCAGGAACCACGATGCCTTGCCCTTCAGCTCGGTGCAGAACGCGGCCTCCGCGTCATCGACCGCGACGTGCGCCACGCAACGGCCCAACTGGAACAGCAGCTCCTGCGGGCTGCGCGTGGTCTGGTACTGGACGATGGCGTCGGCCAGGGTCTGCTTGGTCAGCGAGTTCTTCAACTCGAAGGTCAGCACCGGCAGGCCGTTGATAAAAATCGCCAAGTCCAGTTCGTTGCCGGAATCGTTGCTGTAGCGCACCTGCCGGGTGACGCTGAAGATGTTCTTGCCGAAGGCGTCCGCTGCGGCGGCATTGCCCGGTGTGGGCAGCAGCTTGTAGAGATCGACGTGCACGGGCCCGTGACTCACGCCCTTGCGCAGCACATCCACCACGCCGCGCTTGGTGATCTCCCCTTGCAGCCGGTGCAGGAACTGGGTGCGTTTGATGCCGTCCGCCGCCAGTTCCAGCGTTTCCACCGCTTTGGGCTGGGTGGCTTGCAAGAAGGCCAGCAACTGCACGGTGTCCAGCGCCACATCGCGGTTGTAGTCGGCGGCTCGCCCCAAGACGTAGCCGCCAGGGGCGTACACCGCCTGCACATCAGCCGCCGTGTTGGCCGCTACCGGTGGATGCTCGCTGACGCCTGCCAGATGGCGCGCGATCAGCCGTTCCAGGCCCAATTCACTGGTATCGGTGGGTTTCATGCATCGCCTCCCTTTTTCTTGCTCCGGGGTTTGGGCACTGCGTTCGCGGGCTCGGCCATTACAGCCGGCAGGGGCAACGCGGATGCGGTGCGTTCACGCGCCAACGCCACGGCACGATGCAACTGCGCCTGCAAGACCTTCATGTCCGGAATGTGCGCCAGATACTCGGCCACGCGGATATTGGCGGCATCCATATCCATCAGCTTGACCTGCTCGGCATCCTTGGTGGCGCACAAGATCAAGCCGATGGGCGCTTCCTCGCCCTCGGCGCGGTCGTGCTGATTCAGCCAGCGCAGGTACAGCTCCATCTGCCCCTTGTGGGCGGGCTGGAACTTCTCCAGCTTCAGCTCCACCGCCACCAGCCGCTTCAGGTGGCGGTGATAGAACAGCAGATCGAGATAGAAATCGTCCGCGCCGACGCTGATGCGCTTTTGCCGCGCAACGAAGGTGAAGCCCACGCCCAGCTCCAGCAGAAAACGCTCCATCTCGCGCAGGATGGCGTCTTCCAGATCGCGTTCGTTGTAGTCGTACGGCAGGCTCAGAAAATCCAGCATATAGGGATCACGGAACACCAGATCAGGTGTCATCTGCCCGCCTTCGCGCAGGTGGCCGATTTCCGCCTGCACCACGGCCTCGGGCTTCTTGGCGATGGCTGTGCGCAGGTACAACTGGCTGGCGATGCGCTCGCGCAGGGTGCGCACGCTCCAGCGCTCCACCCGGCACAGCTCGGCGTAATACTCGCGCTCCAGCGGCTGCTTGAGCGGGAGGATTTCGATGAAGTGGCTCCAACTCAATGTCTGCGCCAGGGTGGCGACGATCTGCTCGTCGGGAAAGACCTCGGCGAATTTGGTCATACGGGTCAAGGCCGACGTGTTGAAGCCCTTGCCGTAGTCCTTTGTCAATTCTTGCGACAGC
>CAZNBU010000279.1:0-5203 GCA_964571035.1 uncultured Planctomycetaceae bacterium
TCGTTGCCACGCCCGCGACAATCCTGAATGGGCCGGTGAATCAGCTTGGCGGGGGCAACGGCACCCAGCGTGTTCAGTTTATCGCGCCGGCAACGCCGCCCGCCGGCAGCACATTTGTCGAAATCCTATGCCAGATTGACCACGACTCGTTCTACGACTCGGTGCACAAGACCTATCGGTTGTACTGGGGCCGCCCGGTATCGGGCGTGACAGTGGCACCGCCGACCTCGACGATCCTGGTCGGCAACCAGGTCCAGCTTACAGCAACGATCAACCCGACGCCGGTATCCAATCCGCCCGGAGCGCCGCAGATTGCGACGTGGGAAGTTGTGGGCGGAATAGCCAACGGCACGATCACGGACACGGGCCCCAACACAGCAGTCTACACCGCACCCGCGACAACACCCGGCGGCAACCTGCTCAATGTGACCGTCAGGGCTTCTTCGATCGATCCGACAGCTCCTGTGGGTACGGCATCCATCACCGTACAGCCGGAGCCGAGCACGATCAGCGTTACATCGGGCGGCAGTGGCTCGCTTCTCCTGAGTGGGACTACGCCCTCCACGCGCCAGTTCAATGCCGTGGTCAGCCCTGCGGCTGCACCCTCGGGCGTCAACTGGACGGTGTGGCACAACGGGTCCGGGTACGGCAGCGGCTCGCCGACGGTCGGCACGATCACGTCGACGGGGTTGTACACCGCGCCGCAGTCGTTGCCCGATCCCGTGCACGTTGAAGTGCGCGCGGCAAGCCAGGTCAAACCGACCGTGGTCGGCAGCGCGTCGTTCACTCTCGAGGCGCCGGCGCCAACGTCGTTCCAGCTGTCCCCGGGCGGTCCGGTGAACCTGTTTGCGGGCGGCGCGGGGCAGCAGTTCACTGTGACAAACTTTTCGCCATCCAATGCCAACACCAACGTCACTTGGGAGCTCAGCGCACAAACCGGCTCGGTCACCGCTTCCGGGTATTACACGCCGCCAGCCACGGCCAACACGTCGCTCACGGTCACCGTGCGAGCACGCAGCGCCGCAAACACAACCGTGTTCGCCAGCGCTGTCGTGAACATAGCACAGAATCAGTTCGATCCGCCCACCGCTCTAAACGTCACGCCGCTCCAGGCCTACACGTACTCGGGCGGGCCTCAGTTGCAGTTCTCGCACGTGGTCAGCCCCGCCAGCGCAAGCCAGCAGGTGGTGTGGGGTGTGGTCTCCGGCGGCGGCACGATTTCTTCGACGGGCCTGTTTACACCGCCCGTCACGGCGATGGACACGATCGTAACCATCCAGTGCCAGGTGTTTGCAAACGGCAACATCAACCGGCAGGTAACCGTCTGCGTGACCGGCGACGGCCGCAATTGGGCAGACATCAACCCGCTGTCGCTGGCATCCGGCCAGCCGAACATGGTGTGGGATTCCCACAACGACCGCAGTTGGCTGATCGGCGGCCGCACGCCAAGCTCAGGCGCAGCCAACCATGACCGCAGCACCCTGATGATCGATACGGCGTCGGGCAAGGTGCTGGGTCAGGGCCCGACGATCGGCGGTTTGACCTACACCGGCGCCGAGCCGACAACCATCGCGGCCGTGTACGACTCCGAGAACCGGCGGCTGATCGCGCTGCTGGGCAAGGCCTCGGGGCCGCTGGAGATGTGGCAGCTTGATGTGACGCAAACCAACCCCTCGTGGGCCCCGCTGGCCTACGGCGGAGGGACCGGCACCAGCACGCTGCCGACGCTGAACAAGTCGCACACGTACCATGTCTGGTACGAGCCCGGAAAACGCCAGCTTCACGTGCTCTGGAGCCGCAACTGGCTGTATGTATTCAACTGCAACACCAACGCGTGGGCCTCGCGTGTGCAGCTTAACGGCACTAACGCTTCGCCCGCGTTTGTGGAGTACTGCGGGCACGGTTGGGACGGCAGCTCTGCCAGCCACTACTTCGTCGGCCCGACTGACCTCTCTGCCAGCGCGTCAACGCGGTTCTTCGCATTGTCCACCTCGTCCAACTCGTGGGTGGAGCACAGCCCGCAAAACGGGCCGTTGCCGTCGTTCGGGCTGGCAAACCCCAGCACCGTCTGGGTCAGTGACCGCCTGCATGTCTTCGGGGGCATTCGCACCGACACTGGCGAGTACGTCGACAGCGTTTACACGGCAAAGGCAACTTGGAATCCGGGCGTGCTCGGGTTGATCCTCGCGCACTGGGAAGCGGACTGGACCACTGCGCCCAAGGGCACCGGTGAAGAACGCCCATCACCGCGTGGCGACGCGGGGTTCGCGCGCGTCGGGTCATCCTACGTGCTGTACGGCGGTGAAGTCGGCAAGGGCTCCTTCGGCGACTTCTGGGAGTACCGCCCCGGCCAGACGCCCGCCTTCATTCCGTACGTTGCCGCCGAAATGCGCCCGCAGGGACGGCGCGACGCTGCCGGCGCCATGGTCAACGGTGTCGGCTACATCTACGGCGGCATGGCCAGCCATGGCCCGTGCGGCGACCTCTGGCGCATGAACTACAACTCAACCGCCAAGACGGCGACATGGACCCGCCTGACTCCCGCTACGGTAGGCCAAGCCGCCCTGCCACCGGCAGTGCACGGCGCGTCGATGGTGCACGACGAGCAGAACAACCGCATCCTGATGTTCGGCGGCGACGAAAGCGGCAGCACCACCGCGGCGTACTCCGACAAACTGTACGCCTACAACTACAACACCGGCGGCACCAATCCGAACACCTGGAGCGCGCTTTCTCCGGGCGGCACCAAGCCAACCGCAAGACGCGGCGCGGCGATGTGCTACGACCCGGAAAACCGGCGCGTCTGGCTGTTCGGCGGCCAGGACGCGACCGGCAGACTGAACGATCTGCATTATCTGGACGTAAGCTCGGGCCTGCCCGGAAGCTGGACCAAAGTCAGCGGCATGACCGGCAGCCTGCCCGACCCGCGCATGTTCGCGACCATCGGGTGGGACACGATCAACCATCGCCTGATGGTGATCGGCGGCGACAGCTCGGTCTCTGGCCCCAACTCGCAGCTCTATGAGTACCGGCCGGTCAGCAAAGCCTGGGTGGCGCACACCATCGGCAATGCCGGATTTCACGAGAATGTGGCCTACAGCGGCGCGATCTGGGATGCAGCCTGCGGCAGGTTCATCCACTGCCCGGCTGGCCGCACCAAGGCGCAGGCGGTAGTGATGGCAACACCCGGGCCGCAGTGGCAGTACCTGACGACGCCGCCGTCCTTGACCAACGGGACGGGCTCAACGGGCTTGTACGACCCTGTGGAACAGCGATACTACGTGTTGTTCGGCGACCGCACGACGGGCAACATCGGGACCAATGGCGTCAGAACGGTGGACTTCAAGTAAGTGAAGACGGGGGACAGGAAAGGCGACGGCACGGCTTAACCAATCGCCGGCAACCCGCACAGGGCGCCGGCCATTGGTCATTGTGCTTTGAAGAATCAACGCATGCACCAGCAGAAGGAACTAGACGACCTGTTTCTCAAACGCGCCGAGCGTCGCGGCCTGCTGGACGTGTCGCAGGTCGGCGCGGTGCGCCAGGAACTGCGCATGCGCCGCGACCGCGAGCCCGACCTGTGCGCGCATGAGGTCGCCGTCCAGCGCGGGCTGATCGACGTCGAAGCCGCGCTTGCCGTGCTGGAAGCGCTGCCCGAAGAAACGCTGGAAGACCTGCGCTCGCGCCTGCTTTCGTCAGCCGGCGGGGTCGTCAGCGCCGACACCGACCGCATCCCGCGCGCGCCCGATTTGCCCTCGGATGAGGCGATGTCGCTGGGCGAAGAGGATTTTTTCGACGAAGTACCGTTGTACGTCGAGGCGCTGAACCCCGACGGCACCGCGCCCGACTCCGGCGACAGCGTTACCGGTGAAGACCTGCAGATGGAGCTGCCGCCGCCCGATTCTCGCAGCGGCGACAGCCTTTTCGACGACAGCGACATGGCGCAGACGTCGGAGTTCGACGAAGCCTACTTCCAGGACTACACGCCAAGCCTCAACCCCACGAAGGAAGAGATCGACGAACTGATCGGCGACACCGGCATCTCTCGCGGCCTCAAACGTCCGCGCAGCGCGCCGTCGCTGGAGCCCGCCCTGGGCAGCAACACCTCGCTGGGCGCGGACGACCTGATCGACGAGCGCATCCAGATCACCGGCGCCGATACGCACCGCTACCCGGGCGCCGATACAGCCAGCGACGAAGAAGATATGGCGCCGCCGCCCGAGTTCGCGATGCGCGGCACCAAGGGCGCCATGGATGACTTCTCGGCGTTCGGCGATTCGCACCACGGCGACGACCCCGCGCCGTCGCCGCTGGAGTTCAATGAGGACTCCGAAGTCATCTCACAGCTTCTCAGCGACAGCGCGGTCGGTGAAGTGATGTCGCAGGCGGACGACGACTACTTTGGCCCGCCCGCCGACCTCACGCACACGCCCCAGGAAGTGCTGCACGACAGCATCGCGCCGCCCGTGCCGCTGGGCGAAAGCACGATCTTTGACTCCGAGTCGCTGAAGGAAACGCTGGCATCGCGCTTCCGCCATGAAGAAGACGAAGAGTTCGTCGCCACCGTGCCGCCGCCGCCGAACAAGGCGCAGGCGGTGAACGCCGACAACGGCGCGAACGACTTCCGCGACACCATGGAGCTGCCGCTGCCGGGCGACTCGCAGTTCGCCGAAACCGAACTCGACCGCGAACCGGACGACCCGCAGCTCGCCCAGACCGAGCTCGACCGCGAGCCGGACCCCGAACTCACCGACGTCGAAGACCCGGAGGATTTCTCCGAAGACTCCGTCACCATGCACGACGACTTCCCGACCGACGTTACCATCGTCGACGATTCGGAAGTCAGTCTCATCGACATCACCGGCGAAGAGCCTGAAACCGGCACCGCCAGCAAGACCGAATACGCCACTGGCGAAGGCGCGCGCCCCGGCCTGCGCAACCGCACCGACAGCAAGCTCGGAGTCGAAAGCGGCATCCCGCCCGAAGAGCTTGAGGGCAGCGAGCTCACGCTGGCGGACCTGCGCGCGCAGATGGGCATCGGCTCGGGCGTCAAGATCGGGCAGCACACCGCCCGCCTGAAGAAACTCGCGGGCACCAAGCGCCGCTACAGCGTGGTGCGCGAGATCGCTCGCGGCGGCATGGGCAAGGTGATCGAGGTCGAGGACAACGACCTGCGCCGCCCGGTCGCGTTGAAGGTACTGCG
>CAZNBU010000280.1:0-2841 GCA_964571035.1 uncultured Planctomycetaceae bacterium
GATGACAGGGGCCAGTTCGATTTCGGGTGGCTGAAAACCGCCCACACCTTCTCGTTCGCAGACTACCGCGACCCGAAGCACGTCCACTTCCGCAACCTGCGCGTGATGAACGAAGACCGTATCGCCGGTGGCGCCGGGTTTCCGCCACACCCCCACCGCGACATGGAAATCGTCACCTACGTGCTGGAGGGCGCGCTGGAGCACCGCGACAGCATGGGCAACCACGGTGTGATCAAGCCGGGCATCGTGCAACGCATGAGCGCCGGCACCGGCGTAACCCACAGCGAATATAACGCGCTGCCCGACGAGACCACCCACCTGTACCAGATCTGGATTTTCCCCCGCGCCAAGGGTGTAGATCCGGGGTACGAGGAAAAGGCCTTGCCCGATTTCGACGAATCGGGACGGCTTGTGCTGGTCGCATCGCCCGACGGCGCAGACGGCAGTGTAACGATCAACGCCGACACGCGCCTGTACGCCGCGCGCCTTAAGGCGGGCCAGGCGATCGGCCATACTCTGGCAGAAGGTCACGCGGCTTGGGTGCAGGTCACCCGCGGCAGCGTCAGCGTGAACGGCGAGGCGCTCGATACCTCCGACGGCGCAGCCATAGAAGAAGTGGCTGAGCTGCACATCGAAGCCGGCACCGACGCCGAAATCCTGCTGTTCGACCTGGACTGATTGCGCGGTATAGTCCCCGCATGAAGTGGAAGCCGGTAGCAGCCTCGCTGATCGTGATCGCGCTCGCGCTGGGCGGCATGGCCCTGTGGCAGGCGCTCAGCGACCCCGCGCCGCACGGCGGCAACAGGCCGGGCAACACTCCCACGAGTCCAGCCAACGGTGAAGGCGAAGGGCCTACGCGTGTTCGAGTCGCGCTGGAGGACCTGCCGTCGCGCGATCCCATCGACCTGTGGCCGCAGAACGGCATGCGCACGT
Organism: uncultured Planctomycetaceae bacterium; assembly: GCA_964571035.1. Lineage (GTDB taxonomy): Bacteria > Planctomycetota > UBA8742 > UBA2392 > UBA2392 > JADJRK01. The sequence goes on from CAZNBU010000280.1 coordinate 934, forward strand.
CGTCGCCCACTTTCTGGACGATGTGGAGGACCCGCGACCACGTCGCCTGCCGCGTGATCGCGCGCGGATCCAGCGGCCCGTGGTTCGAAGTCGGCCACACGCTGGCCAACACGCACTACATGCAGGTCGACCTCGCCCAGTACGGCGACGAGCTGAAGTTCTGCGTCGAGTGGAGCCAAGAAGGCACCAAGTACCGAAGCCACGAGCGGCAGGTCACCTTTGGCAAGGGCGCATGCTTCAACCAGCGCCGTTACGCGTTCACAGTGCAGCCCGAGAAAGGCCCGGAGTTCCGCCTGTTCGTGCAGGGTCGCGACGTCACGCAGCTGGGGTCTGAGCCGTTCATGACAGCGTTCTTCCCCGAGCAGGTAGTGCCGGCGGCGTATGTGCATGGCGGCGACAAAGTGGCTGTGTTCATGATTCAGGACGGCGCAACCGTACCGCTGGAGGGGTGCTTCGGTTTCCTGGAAGTCTACGACTCCGCCTCAGTCACCTACGACCGCGTGCTCATCGAACTCGACCGCGCGCCGTAACTGCCGGCTGTCGTTTTGAAGAATGCGCGTCCGGGGTGGCTTTAGGTTCAAGGTCGAAGGTCAAAAGTCGAAGCCATTCTCGACCTTAAACCTTTGACCTTCGACACCCCACGCGCGCTGGCACGTAATCAGGACTAACCGTCCTTCGGCTTAGCAGCCCCGAACACCTTCAGCAGGTTCTGGTACGACGGAATCGCTTCAAGACTCTTGAACGCCGGCTGCTCGGCCAGCCTTCTCCGGTCGCGGAACCCGTTCTTCACCGCGCGCTCCAGATGCTTCAGCCCCTCCCGTGCGTCCTGCGGCGCCGTCAGCACCGCAAGCCAGTACAGCGTTTCCGAGAAGCTGGGGTTGATTTCCAGCGCTCGCGACAGCAACTGCTGCGCCTTGTCCGCCTGGCCGCGGTTCATCAGCAGCACAGCCAGCGCGACATAGCCGCGTTCGTCGGCGGGCACGAGCTCGATGCACTTTTCGTACTCGCGCTCAGCGGCTTTCCACGCGCGCGCCTTCTCGTAGATCTTGCCGAGACTGATGCGCGCCTCCACGTTGTGCGCGTTGAGCTTCAGCGCGTAGTTCAGGTTCTCGCGCGCGCCGGAAAGGTCGCCCGTCATGCGCTGCAAACTGCCGAGAAATGAGCGCGCGCGCGGGTCGTCCGGGTGAATCTGCACCGCCTTCTCGTAGTCCTTCAGCGCTTCATCCAGCTTGCGCATCTTGCGGTAGATGTGCCCGCGCAGCATGAACAGCCGCGCCTCGTCCCCTTTGATGCGCATCGCGGTTTCGACCTGCTTCAGCGCGTCGTCAAAGCGCGCGCGCTTCATCGCGTTCTGCGCGTCGGTCACCGAGTTCTCGAACTGCGTGGTCATGCTCAGCACCGCGAGCTCAATCGTCTCGTTGCGGTCCAGCTCTTCGCTCGCCTGTTCAGCGGCTTGCCGCGCCATCTTGTAGATGCCGCTTTCGCCGCCGCGGGTGATGCTGATGGTGCGGCGGCGCTGGCTGCGCATCAGCTCGCTGGCTGCTTCCAGGTCTTCGCCCAGTTCCTCGGCGCTCTGGTAGCGGTTGGCGGGGTCCTTGGCGAGCATGCGGTTGACTATGCGTTCAAGTTCGCGCGGCAGGCCGGGCCGCAGCTCGTTCAGCGGCGGGTAGTCGTCCTGCTGGTGCATCAGGATCAGCGCCTGCGCGGTTTCGCCCAGAAACGGCCGCCGCCCCGTCAACAGCAGATACAGCGTTACGCCAAGGCTGTAGATGTCGCTGCGCCCGTCCACGAACTCGCCGCGGCACTGCTCCGGGCTCATGTACGGCGGGCTGCCGGAGTGCCCGCCCGCAAGCTCGCTGCCCAGCGCAGCCGCCACGCCGAAATCGCTGATCTTCACGCGCCCGTTGT
>CAZNBU010000280.1:2851-5200 GCA_964571035.1 uncultured Planctomycetaceae bacterium
CGGTGCACCACGTGGCGCTTGTGAGCGTATGCGAGGCCGCGCGCCGCCTGCGCGGCAATCTTGACCGCCAGCAGCGGGTCCACTCCCTGACGGGACACCAGCCGCGAAACGGGCACACCGTCCACAAGCTGCATCACGATGTACGGCTGGCCCTCGTGCGTATCGACGGCGTAGACAGGTGTGATGTTGGGGTGCTCAAGCTGGCCGGCCATGCGGGCTTCATTCATGAAGCGCTCGCGCAGCACGTCGTTGCGGGCAAGCTCACGCGGCAGCACCTTAACGGCCACCAGCTTGTCGAGGCCCAGATGCTTCGCGCGATAGACGTGGCCCATCCCGCCCTGGCCGATGCGCGCCAGCAGCTCGCACTTGCCAAAGGTTGAACCGGTCAGGTCTTCCGGATCGTCGCGTGTTCCGGGCATGGCCGACGATGATAACGATTGAAGGGGGTAGAGGTCAGAGGCCAGAGTTCAGAGGCCAGGGAACCAACAATGGACCCTTACCTCTCTATCCGCCCAGGTAGCTCATCTCGGCTTTCGGCAAGCTGGGTGTGTTGGCGTTGCGCAGCTCGCTGTAGCGGTCGTCGCGGCGGCTCCATAGCCCGGTGATCAGCTCCAGCAGCTCGTTCTCACTGGCGCCCGTGCGCAGCGGCGTCTTCAGGTCGTGGCCTTTGTTCGCGAACAGGCAGGTAAACAGCTCGCCCCGCGCGCTCAGCCTTGCCCGTGTGCAGTCGCCGCAGAAGGTGTTGGTTACGCTGGAAATCACGCCGATTTCGCCCTGCCCGTCGGCATAGCGCCAGCGGTTCGCGACCTCGCCGGCATAGTTCGGGTCGGCGCTCTCCAGCGGCCAGCGCGCGTGGATGCGCTGCACAATTTCGCGCGCGGGCACCACGTCGTCCATCCGCCACCCGTTGGTGGTGCCGACATCCATGTACTCAATGTAGCGCACGATCACACCGGTGCCGCGCCAGCGCTCCGCCATCGCCTCAATGCCGGCGTCGTTGTCGCCCCGCTTGACCACCATGTTGATCTTGACGGGGGTTAGACCGGCTTCGATCGCGGCGTCAATTCCCTTCAGTACCGGCGCGGTACCGACGCCCTTGCCGTTCATGCGTCCGAAGACTTCGTCGTCCATCGAGTCAAGGCTGACCGTCACGCGGTCCAATCCGGCTTGCTTCAGCGGCCTCGCAAACGTTGGCAGCAACAGGCCGTTGGTGGTAAGCGCGATGTCTTCGATGCCGTCGATGCCGCGCAGTTGCTCTAAGAGTTGCGGCAGGTCGCGCCGCAGCAGCGGCTCACCGCCCGTGATGCGCAGCTTGCTCACGCCCAACCGCGCGAACACGCGCGACAGGCGGGTGATCTCCTCGTAATCCAGGATCTCCTTGCGCGGCAGAAACGCGTGGTCCGGGCCGAATACGTCCGCGGGCATGCAGTAGGTGCACCGCAGGTTGCAGCGGTCGGTCACCGAGATGCGTAGGTCGTGCAGGCGGCGTCCACGGGTGTCGGTGCGAAAGTCCATGCCCGCATGGTAGCAAGTCCGCGCGGCAATTCCGCGCCCCGTCGCCCGCCACGGGGTTTCGCGCCCGGCGCCTAGCTGCTAAGAATCGCCCCCATGGCGGGATTGAACGGGCAACAGTATGTGATCATCCGCGTGCCCAACGTGGCGGACGAGGCCGATTTTTTCAGCCGTGTCTACGACGCCGCGGCGACCACGGTCAGCGACAGCGTGCGGCACGTGAACACCGGCACGTTCGTGCTGCGCATCGAGAAGGCCGAAAACGACCGCGACTGCACCCGCCCGATCGCCTTCGAAATCAGCGTCAACAACGTCAACAAGTTCGCCGAAGAGGTGTGGAACCGCGGGGTGAAGTACGCAAGCCGTCCCCAGAACCACGCGGACGGGTTTCGAAGGGTAGCCTTTGTAAGCCCCGGCGAGATCAGGGTAAGCGGCGTAGGGCCGCTGAAGATGGATTCAACTGGAGCATTCCCGCCCTACCGCCCTGGAAAGGATTGAGCTCACGCAGAGACGCGAAGACGCAAAGAGGGACATTGCAGTTCATGGCGCCTTAGCGCCTTAGCGTGCGACCCGTAGTTCGTGAGAGAAGCCATGGCAAACGAGGCCCCAACCACTGCGCGCATCGAGACGTTCGACAACCCGAACCCCGAGCGCGACTTTGAAATCGTGATCGAGGCGCCGGAGTTCACCTGCGTCTGCCCCAAGACCGGCCACCCGGACTTCGCCAACCTGGTGCTGACCTACATTCCCGACAAGCGGTGCCTCGAGCTCAAGGCGTACAAGCTCTACATCCACGCCTGGCGCAACGTCGGCATCTTCCACGAAGCCGTCACCAAC
>CAZNBU010000281.1:0-5184 GCA_964571035.1 uncultured Planctomycetaceae bacterium
TCGTTGTCCATGTCGCTTTGGATCCACCCGCAGGACATGCCGAGCAGGCCCAGCACGCGGCCCTGCTCCTCGGCGTCGCGGCGGGCAAGGTAGTCGTTGACCGTGACGATGTGGACGCCGCGGCCCTCCAGCGCATTGAGGTACGCCGCCAGCGTGGCGACGAAGGTTTTGCCTTCGCCGGTGACCATCTCGGCGATGGTGCCGGTATGAAGCACAATCCCGCCCATGAGCTGGACGGGAAAGTGCGCCTTGTACGGAATCTCTTCGCCGGTATTGGGGTCTTTGACCCAGCGCTTGCCGCCCAGCATGCGCCAGGAGGCTTCGCGCACCGCGGCGAAGGCGTCGACCAGCAGGTCATCCAGCGTTTCGCCCTCGCGCAGGCGCTGCTTGAACTCGTCGGTTTTGGCCTTGAGCTGCTCGTCGGTAAGCTTGTTGGTTTCCGGAAACCGGTCCACGATCTGCTGGACGCGGGCGGCGTACGAGCGGACAAGCCGTTCATTGCGTGTGCCGATAAAGAACCGGAGAATGTTGTCGATAAAACCCATGGAGTCCTGTCGTTCGAGGCCCTGTCCCGCGTCCAAATGATCAATGATCAATGGTCAATGTTCTGGCTGGCGTGCGCTGAACATTGATCATTGCACATTGACCATTGAACATTGCCGCCTTCGGCTATACTCACGGCGGAGCGGCGGCGGGTCAAGCATCCGCGTGCTTCATAACGAACGGCGCCGCCCCGTTGTTTCTGCAAAGGACCACGCCATGGGCCGGACACTCTGCACGCTTGTTTGCGCACTGTCACTGCTGGCGATGCTGCCTGCTGTCCCGCAATCGCAGGAGCCCGCTGCGCGCGAGGTCACGGTGAGCTTCGCCGCGCTGTCGCGGGGCTACGCCCGCCCGCTGCGCAAAACGGCGCACAGGCTCGCGCAGGTGCCGGGCATCAGCGAAGCGACCGCAATCGGCGCGTCCGCCGACTACACGCAGTTCCGCGTGATGACCACGCTTGAGCCCAAAGGGCTGGCAAATGCGCTGGGCGGCGTGCTGCTGTTCAGTGAAGAGGGTCGCGTGGTGATCGCGCCCGTGGACGACGCGCGCGCCAAGCGCGCCGAGGCGCGGCACGGCATTGACCGCATCATGCGCGCGATTCTCACCAAGCCGCGGCCCTCCTGGCGCGGCGGCACGAGCCCGGGCCTGCTGGCGGACGCGGACGAAATCGACGAGAAGCTGAAGAAGCTGGAAGTTGACTACCGCCTGCTGAACGGCGGCAGCTACAAGCACACCGACTACCACATTGAAGAAATGTGGGGCGGATCGGAAGCCACCTACCGCGTGTGGGTCGGCTCGCCGAACTGGGTCGGGCTCTCCGTCGAAACCGGTTACTTCTACGGGTGGGAGGAGCCGTCCGACGAAAACGAAGAAGCCGAAGAAATCCCGGCCACGTTCGCCGGCGGGCTGCTGCAGCGCGGGTACCAGGGCGACAACTTCTTTTGGGCCGACAGCGAAGGCGCGCTGCTTTCCGGCGCGCTGGGCGAGCGCGCGAAGATGGTGCCGAAGGCTGAAGGCGGCGAGATGCTGATGGTGCAGGACGGCAAGATCTGGCTTCAGAGCATCCTCGGCGCGGTGTCGGCGTACCGCGTGCGGCACCCGAATGAGACGATCAAACAGATGCCGCGCGGTCGCGGTTGGAGCGCGCTGTCGAAGCTGGACGAATACGGCAACCTGCACCGCTGGAGCGACGACGGGTACAACAACCAGTGCCTGACGCTCGACTGGAGCACGAACGACAAGAAGCAGTTCGTCGCGCGCATCCGCGTGTTCCATGAGCACCACCCGCTGTACCTGGAAGCCAACCTGAACGTCGACGAAGTGGCGCAAGCCAACAAGGACATCGGGGGCAAGGACTCGCTGACCACCCTGGACGTGAAGGACAAGATCAACTGGGTGGTGGACGCCGAGGACAGCCTCGAAGTCTTTGAAAAGCGCCGCGCCAACGCCGTCCGCCGCATGGATAACCTGCGAGAGTTGATGGTGAAAGCCGCGGAAACGCACCCGCTGGACCAGTTGTGCGGCAACCTAGGCGACGAAGCCTTGCGCGAGCGCATCGGCATCAAGTTCGATGAGGGTGAAGACCTGGCGCCGGGCGCGTACACCATTCGCCGGCAGATCATGGGCGACGTCGAGATCACCGTGGGCAGCCCGCGCACCGGCGGCATGCGCTGGATGCTGTTCAACGTGAAGTCGGGCGACGTGATCCGGAGATACCAATGAAGCGCTGGGCCCTGCTTGCGTTGCTGGTGGCGGCCTGCGGCGGCGAAGCCGACAACCGCCGCGAGATCGAAAAGGACGCCCGGCATCACGACTACGCGCCGGTGGGCGCGATCGACGAGGCTGTGCGCGTGGAGGCAACGACGGCCGCCGCGACGCTGCGCACGCGTATCCAGGTGGCGGGCGCGAAGCAGGGCAACCCGGGCGCGTTCTACGCGTCGCTGAACGGCGCGGTGAACGCGAACACGCTGTCAAAGATCGGGATGACCGAAGCGGAGCTGAAGGGGCGGTACTACGTGGCTTCGGATTACACGCTCAGCATTTCCGGCAACACGCTGGTGGTAACCGCCAGCAAACCCGGCACACGCGGGTACAAGTCGGAAGAGTTCATTCTCAGGTAAGGGCGACGCTTGCGCCGCCCTCGGCCAATGAATTCCTGTTGGTACCTCTAAGCAGAATGCGCCGCCTGCCCTCGTTTGAGGGCGACGCGAGCGTCGCCCCTACTCAAGCCAAATTGTGATGTGGCGGCCCTCGTCGCTGAGATAGTCGATCAGCTCGCGCGGGGTGAGGTCGCCGTCGCGCACTGCCTGCTCCACGATTTCCAGGTCGATGCCGCGCACGCGTGCCTCTTCGGCAAGCTGCGGCGGGATGAGTTGCGAGATGCGCTGCGCGGCGTGTGGCGGAAGCGCCAGGCGCATGCGCTCAATGCCGTCGCGTTCGAGGCGTACGTGAAGTTGCGTGGCTACCATCGGTGTCTCCTTGCCGTCCTTCATACATGAAAACTATCAAATCTATATAAATTGACAAGGAGTTTTTTGAGAGTTTTCAACAGCTAGCCAACAGGCGGTTGGCGGGACGAGAGCTTGCTGTCTCGACCGGGCTTTCCCACCTGCTCGGGGTGTCGAATCTGCCCGGATGCAGCCGTTGCAACGGCTGCGGCGATGCCCGCCCGCCAACAGTCGACGCCGGTGACGACGCCAGCCAGCAGTGGCGGCGTGCCGGGTGTCACGAGCGGTGTGCCGGGCGGATGGATCTCGACCCCGGCATCCACCAAGTGCGCGATCGACCCGTCGGCGAGCGCGGCTGCGTAGGCTGCACGGGAAGTCGGCGCCACCATGCAGCGCACGCCCTGCGCGGGGTGGTGTGTTTTCAGGATGCCCGCGGCCGCGCGCAGGCCCTCGACGCCGGCGCGGATCGCGACAGTGGCGACGCGTTCGCCACTGGCTTCCGCGAGCGGGCGCCAGTCGCGCCCGGGCGGCAGCACGCCGGTGTGGATCGCCTGCACGTCAACCGTCGCACGGTGTGCGTAAGCCGCGTTCTTCTCGGGCTCAAGCGCCGCGTACGGGCGCACGATGCGCTTATTCAGCTCCAGCACCGCCGCACGGTCGGCAAGACAGTGGGCGGAGAACAGCCCCGCGTGCGCGGCCTGCATCGCGAGCGAAACGCGCTCGTGCAACGCGATGCCGTTCAACCCATCGCCGCCGATCTCCAACGCCGCGCCCGCGATGCGCTCGCGCGTGAGTTCCCGCGCGATGCCGAACAGCAGGTCCCACCCGCCCACGTGCGGGTGACGCGAACCCGCAAGATCCACGCGGACAGTGTGCGGCACGGTCAGGCGCAGCGGCTCGCCCTTGAGCAGGCCAACCAGGTCGCGTTGCGTAACGCGCAGGCCCAGCGCGCCGATACCGCCCACCCCGGCGATTTCCGGCAGCGCCGAGACCGCGCACTCGCCCGGCACGATCAGCGCCTGCTCAAGCAGGTGCGCCAGTTCGCACCCGCCTTCCGGAATCACGCGCTTGATGCCGGCTTGCCGCGCGGCTTCGTGCAACTGTTTGCGGCGGTTGGCGGATGCAACGTCCGGCGCCGGCAGGTTGTCGTCGCTGAACAGCAGAACGCGCGACGGGTCCCCCACCCGCTCACCGCCCGCAAGCCGGAACGCCTTCAGCGCCGCCAGCCCGTCGCGTGGCCCAAGCACCACCAGGTGCGGGCGAATGGCGATGCGGTCACCGGGCGCAATGTTGCGGGCGTCAGTGATCCCTTGCAGCAGGCGAACAACGGCAGTTTGCGGCGTATGCGGCATGCGCGGCGAGTTTAGGTTGGTTCACCACAGAGACACAGAGTCACGGAGAACTACAAAGGGCGTCAGGATGGACAGGATGTTAGGACAAAACGGCATTTGTCCTGATCATCCTGTAAATCCTGACCGTAGTTGTCTTTCTCCGTGGCTCTGCGTCTCTGTGTGAAAAACAAGCTAGCCCGCGAAGGTGGCTGGCGGTTGCTCGCCCATGATGCTGTACAGCGGCTCGCGCCAGGCTTTGTGCAGCACGCTTACCGAGGTGTCGATGACGATGTCGCCGTCGAGGCCTTCTACCGTCATGCGGCGCTCGCGCACGACTTCGCCCAGCTCGAACAGCGGCAGGCCCGCGAACAACTCAAACACGCGCGACTCGTTCTGCGGCGCGACTTCAAGAATCAAGCGCGAGTTGCTTTCCGAAAACAGCAGCTCGATGTCGCCGCACAGCTCCGCCGCCATCTCCTGCCGCAGCCGCACGTTCGCGCCCAGGCGCCCGGCGATGCACATCTCCGCCAGCGCGACCGCAAGCCCGCCCTCGGCGCAGTCGTGCGCGCTGGCAATCAGCCCCTCGCGCTGCGCGGCGTTGATCGCCCGATAGCACTTGATCGCCAGGTCGGCATCTACACGCGGCGGCTCATCGCCCTGGATGCCCGTGATCAGCTCAAAGTGCGAGCCCGCAAACTCACGCCGTGTGTATCCGCACAGCAGCAGCTTGTTGCCGGTCTTCTTGAGGTCGCTGGTGGTGAGGCCCTGGATGCTGACGGCTTTGCCGATCGCGCTGATCAGCAGCGTGTGCGGGATGGAAATGCTTACCCCCGCCTCGGTCTGGAACTCGTTGTTCAGGCTGT
>CAZNBU010000282.1:0-5170 GCA_964571035.1 uncultured Planctomycetaceae bacterium
GGCATAGCCGAGCCGTTGGGTTGTTGCTTCAAGCCCCGCCTAGATCAGGTTGACGAGTTCTTGCAGTAGCTGGCTTGCTGTGCTGATGGTTCTGGCGTTGGCTTGGAAGGCTCTTTGGCTGGTGATGAGGTTGGTGAACTCTTCCGCCAGTTCCACGTTGCTTTCTTCGAGGAACCCGCTGCGGATCAGCGCTCGGCCGCCCTGGCCGGCTTCGCCGATTACCGCGTCGCCGCTGTTTACGCCCTGCGAGTACATGTTGTCGCCCTCGGACGTCAGGCCGTTCGGGTTGGTGAAGCGCGCCACCGCAACCTGCGCGATGCTGCGCACCAGCCCGTTCGTGAACAGGCCCTGCACCACGCCGTTCTCGCCGATGCTGAAGTCCACCAGCGTGCCGGCTTCGTAACCGTCCTGCTGTGCCATGTAGACGTCGCTGACGTTGCGGGTGCCTTCCGCCGCGTAGCTGCTCATGCTGGTGAAGTCCATGTCGAAGGTCAGCGGCGTGTTGGCGCCGAGGTCCGACAGTTGCAGCGAAAGGCTGCTGGTGCTTACCGCGTCCATCAGTTGCCCGTAGGCATCAAAGCGCAGGATGCCGCTGCCCACCACCATGTCCTGCGGCTGGCCCGGCGCGACCACCTGGTCGTTGCTCACCGCGATGAAGCGGAAAGCCGGGTCGGCGTCGCTGCGCGCTTCATACATGAAGGTGAAGGTCACCTGACGCGGGTTGCCGAGGCTGTCATACACCGTAACCGTGGTGTTGAAGCTCTCGCCCTGGGCGGCTGTTTTCTCGGTGAAGCTGGTCAGCTTCTGCGCGCCGCGGCTGCCCTTGATGCTGAGTTCCATGTTCTCGATGCGGTTGCCGAACCCGACATTGCCCGAGATGCGCAGCGTGCCGGCGGGGCTGCTGGGGTCCTGCCCCTGCGGCGGGACGTTGGGGTTGACCAGCGACTGCACGCCGATGTCCACGCCCGCGGCTTCATGGATGAAGTAGTTGATGCTCTCGGTGTTGGACGGCGGGCGGTCCATGTCCTGCTGCCACTCGAAGGTGATGGCGTTGCGGTCCAGCGTGCCGTCCGCGCGCTGGCCCACCGCCGTCACGCGGGCGACCATGCCGGCGAGATTGCCCGTGGTAAAGCGGATCATATCGCCCACCTGCGTGCCTGCCGCCACGAAGTCGACTTCGCTGTCGCGGATGCTGGCGGCGTAGGTGCCGTTGGCATATTGGGTCGTGCCGATGGTGAAGGTGTCCGCACCCGAGCCGTCGCCCGAGAACGGGCCGGTTGCGCCCGCGGATTCTTCAATCGTCACCGCGCCGGGGTTGGTAGTCAGGCTGGCGCCGGCGTTGAAGATGAGCTCCGACGGCATCGCGGCGCCGCCCGGGCGCATGTCGGTCAGGCGCACGGTGTCGCCCAGTACCGCAATGCTGAGGCTCGGGCCAAACGCGCTGGCACCGATGGCTTCAGCCAGATTGCGGGCGTGCTCGGCGGGCGTGCTGCCCATCGGCACGGCGATGTTGCCCGCTGTGACGCCGCTGCCGTCATCAAACTCGAAGGTGTAGGTGGTGACGCCGTCGTTCAGCACCACCAGGTCGCCGTCGCTGATCGCGCTGGCGGCTGAGGTGCCGAGGCGGATCGCGCCCGTGGTCTGCACGAACGAGCCGCTGGCGGTGATGTCAGTTGTCGTGTGCCCCGCGCCGCGCATCGCAAGCTGCACCTGCACCGGCCCACCCTGCGGGGCGAGCACACTGGCGTTCAGCAGCGAGGCAAGCTGCGGGTTGAGGTTGATCGCCGTGGCGAGGTTGCTGGCGGTTTCGCTGGCGTTGGCGCCGACCTGGAAGTCCACGCCCGCGGTCAGCGTGATGCCGCCAATGGTGAGCGCGTCGCCGTTGGCCACGCCGTTAAGAGTCAGCGTCGCAAACCCGCGCTCGCCCTGCTGCGCAAGCGTGTGGCCCATCTGCGCGCCGTTCACGGCGTTGTTGCAGATGCTGAAATAAACCTCTAAACCCAGAACACCGCTCTGCCACACGCCCAGGCCGCCGCGCACGAAGTCGCGCAGGTCGCCAAGGGTGATGCCGCCTTCCGGCTGTGGCGAGCCGACGGTGAAGGTGCGGTTGACAAGGCGCCCACCGACCTGTGCTTTCAGGGTGATGGTCGCGCCCGGCGTCAGCCCAAGCTCAACCGGCGTGCCGGTGATGGTGCTGTCGCTGGTGCGGATCAGGTTCTCCAGCAGCGTGTTCTCGCCAGCCGGGACAAGCAGGCCGCCCACGCGCTCGTACAGCGGCTCCGATTCGAGCACCGTGCCCATGTCGGCGATCTTGCCGCCGCTGTTCAGGTTGCCGCCGAACACCACGTTGCTGGTCTGGCGCGCGATGCGCAGCTCGCCCAGCGGGATGCGGATGTCGGTGGTGGTGCTGCCGGTGTTGTTGATGACGAAGTCGCTTCCGCCGCCCGGCAGCGAGATCTCGTTCGCCGGTGTCGGGTCCGCCATCCAACCCTGCACGCGGTACCCGCTGGTGGGGTCCACCAGCGCGCCGACGCTGTTGAGGCTGAAGGTGCCGTCGCGGGTGAAGACGCGTCCGCGGCCGCCTGCCATCACGAAGAACCCGTTGCCTTCGAGGCTGAGGTCGGTGGCGATGCCGGTCGCGCGGCGCGGGCCGTCGTTGAAGTTGTACTGAACGCCGCCGACGCCTACGCCAAGGCCGACCTGGCGCGGGTCAACGCCGCCCTGTTCGCCGTTGGGGGCGCTGCCGAAGCGCAGCGTCTGGGACAGCAGCGACGTGAAGTTCACGCGGCCGGTCTTGTACGCCGTGGTGCTGGCGTTGGCGATGTTATGGCCAATCACGTCGATGGCCGTCTGCTGGGCCTTCAGGCCCGAGATTCCAGTGCTCATGCTGCGTAGAAGCGCCATTGCTGTCTCCTTGTGTAGAGGTCAGGGTGACCTCTGACCTCTTCACGAACCTTCCGTTGATCCTTCGTTGGTGGTGCCTTCTTCTTCTGATTCTTCTTCGTTGCCCGCTTCAGGCGTTTCGGTTTCCTGCTCGCCCGATTCGCCCTCAGCCGGAGTTGCGTTCTCGTCAATGATCGTGCTGGTGTAGTCGGCCAGGCCCGGCGACAGCACCTGGCTGACGCTGGAGAGGTCGACGGTGATCTCGCGTGTGATCGGGTTGCCTTCCGCATCGAGCAGGACGTTGCCGGCTGTGTCGGTGACCGGGATCTGCAATCCAAGCTTGACGTTGTTGCCGCTGACGGTGACGCGGCCCACAAGCCCCTGGATCTCCTGGCCTGCCGGGTCCTTCGCCTTGACGATTGTGCCAATGAACGTGCTGGCGATCGTGAGCTGCTGGAACTTCAGGCTGTGAATCAGATTGTCGATGCCGTCGGCTGTGCGCGTGGAAGCGTTGAGCTGCTCCATCTGCGACATCTGGCCGAGCAGCTCGGAGTTGCTCATCGGCTCCATCGGGTCCTGATGGCGCAGCTCGGCGATCATGATCGACATGAACTCTTCGCGCGAGAGATTCGCGCGCTGCTGGTTGCGGGTGTTGTCGGCAACCGCCTCGGCGCTGAGGTCGAGGGGCTGCTGGAATGTCGGGAGCGTTGCGCCTGCCATGTCTGTGCTTTCTTTGAGTTCCGGGTTCTGAGTTCTGAGTTCCGGGTGAGTGCTGTCGTTCGTCGTTCAACTCAGAACTCGGAACGCAGAACTCGGAACTACAAATACCCCTGCACTCTTCCGTTGTTCACTCGGGCCGTCTCGAACGTCGGGCCGCCTTCGACTGACTCCTCGCTGAAGCGGTGATTCACGTGCCGCGGTGCTTGGCGGCGCTGTTCGCGCGATTCGCGCGATTCGCTGGAAACGTCGAACGAGTTGAGCTGCAACCCTTCCTTCGCCAGCGCCTCGCGCAACTCGTTCGTGTGCTGCTGCAATACGTGCCGCGTCGCCGCGCTGTCGGTGATCATGCTGCCGCTCACCACGCCGTCTTCGACGCGCAGGCGCAGCTTGACCGTGCCCAGGTTCGGCGGGCTAAGCGCCATGCGCATTTCGACGTCGCCCGAAACGTTCCGGATCGCGATGTCGCGCGCTACCTGCCGCACGATTTCAAACTGCCGACGGGCCAGCGCAGCCGCGCCATCTTCACTCTGCGTGCGCTGCACAGCGCGCTGCTGTATGGCTTCGCGGTTATGCTGGCGTTCCAGCGCTGCAGCTTCGGGCGCGCGCAGTTCGGTCTGGGGCCTGGCGTTGTCGCGCCTCTGCTCGCCCTGATCTGCGTTCTCGGAGCGCGCGACGGCTTCCGGCAACTCTGCGCCTTCGGGCGCTTCGGCGGTGATCTCAGCGGAATCCTGCTCGACCGTGCGTTCACGATCCGGCTCGCCAACCTTGGCGCCCGGGTTGACGAGGTGCTCCTCGTTAACCCGGGGCTTCAGGTTTGGCGTGGCCCGGCCTTCGGGCGCGGGCGGGAGGTCGGTCTCGGAATTCAGGGCATCCCCGGATGTCTGTTCACCGTTCTGGTTTACTTCTGCGGGTGCGTCCGGATTCGCTGCGTCGATGACAACCGGAGCGGGCTTGGGTGGCGCAGCTTCGGCCTTGTCGCCGCGCGCGGGCTTCTGCACCGGCGTAAGCTCGACTTCACTCGGGTCCGCGGTCTCACCCTCAAGCGCAGCCTCGGGGGCCGGCGCTTCGTCGGCTGGCACTTCTGGAAGCTCAAGGTCGACACTGGCTTCGGCATCACCCGGCAGATCGTCGGCCGCGTCGGGCGCTTCGCCTTCAGCCGGCGTGTCGGCGGCGGCTTCAATCGCGTCGATGTCGCTGAACCAGTCTTCGGTCGCGGCGACTTCACCGTCACCCGGCGGCGCGGGGATGACGTCTTCCAGGTCGCCCGGCACCCCCACGGGGGTTGCCAGCGCCACCTGCTCGACCGGCATCTGCGGCAGGGCGAGCAGCATGGTCAGGACATCAATGAACCCTTCGGGTGCGCCTTCGCCGTCAACCGGCACGTCGCCCGGCAGGGCGGCGTTGTTGAGCGCGAAAGAGAATGGTGTGAGCTGCATTCTTGTTCTCCGGGGAAGAAACTTCTTCCCTTCCCGCGCGCGGAGGCCTGTTTTGGGGCCTTTCCACGTCACGGAGCGAACAAGAGCGCTAAGCGTGCCAATTAGGGTGAGAGGTCAGAAGTCAGAGGCTA
>CAZNBU010000283.1:0-5153 GCA_964571035.1 uncultured Planctomycetaceae bacterium
CGGTGGTCCCCCGCTCGTTCAAACCGCATCTGGGTGCGCGTCTGCTCGGTGCCAGCGTGATAGTATTCTTCGGCGTGATCGCGTTCTCGCTGGGCTACGTTGTGCCCGGCCTGTTCGCGCTGCTGCTTGTGGGCGCTGACGTTGCGGCACTCGCCCGGGCACGCGTCGCGGCCCGCGAATCACTTCCCGTGGAGGCGACGTGAAAATGTCGCCGCTTGAGCCGGTAGCCAGGCTGGGCGCCGTGATCAACGACCGGATGGCGGCGTTCGGCGCAGTTCTGCGCTTCACGGGCAGCGCGTACGCCTACGGGGTTGCGGGGCTGGTGCGCCCGCGACTTTACGAGCGTCGCGAGCTGCTGCGGCAAATCGAATCCATGGGCGGCCGATCAGTGCCGCTGATTATCTTCGTTGCGCTTCTTGTGGGCGCGGGAGTGATGGCGCAGACCGTGCCGGATTTCGAGCGGCGCGGCGCGCCGGAAGTCGCGCCCGGCGTGCTCGCCATCACCATCACCCGGTTCATCGCGCCGGTGATCACGGCGCTGCTGTTTGCCGGGCGAGTCGGCGCTTCGCTGTCTGCCGAGATCGGCGCGATGAAACTGGGGGAAGAACTGGACGCGCTGCGAGCCATGGCCGTCAAACCCATCGCGTTCGTTGCAGCGCCGCGAGTGATGGCGGTCGGGGTTTCGCTGGCGGGGTTGACTATCCTGTTTGAAGTAGCGGCCCTGCTGGGCGGGTTCCTGATGGGCGTTACGGCGTTCGGTATCAGCGCCGAGGTGTTCGGCGAAGGTGTGCGTCGCTTTGTTGTGCTGTATGACGCCCTGTTCGCGGTAGTGAAAGCGTTCTGCTTCGCTGTGGGGATTGCCGCGGTCGCCATGTACCGGGGCTTTCACGTTGAGGGCGGCAGCGCCGAGCTGGGGCGCGCAACGATGGGGGCGGTAGTCGTGTGCCAGGCGGTGATCATTGCCATCGACCTGTTGTGCGCGATGGTCAACAACGTGCTGCAGAATGCCGGGCTTGTCCCCATGGCGCCGGTCTAGGAGATTCATGCCGCCAAGCGAAACCAGCCTTGCGCCTTTGCAGCCTTCGGATACGCACCGCGGCGAACTGCCGGTAGTACGCACTTCGGTCGAGGAAGGGCCGCGCGAAACCATCGCGCGTGTGCGCGAACTGGTTCAGGAGTACGACGGGCGGCGCGTGCTGGACGGCGTGTCGTTTCAACTCGAGCGGGGGCGGGTTTACTCGGTCATCGGTCCGAGCGGATGCGGCAAGACGACACTGCTCAAGTCACTGCTGGGACTGGTCCACGTGACCTCGGGATCTATCGAATTGCTCGGCGCTGACGTGGCCTCCGCGCCAGAGGCGAAGGTTGACGCAGTGCGCCGACGCATCGGCGTCGTGTTTCAGTCGTCAGCCCTGCTCAGCAGCGCCAGTGTGCTCGACAACGTTTCACTGCCGTTGCGCCTGCATACCGACCTGCCGCCTCGCAAGATCCACGACACGGCGATGGCGAAGCTTGAGCTGGTAGGGATGGGCGATGCACGCGACCGCCGCCCCGGTGAGTTGTCCGGCGGGATGAGAAAGCGCTGCGCGCTCGCGCGGGCCATTGTCCTCGACCCGGAGCTGCTGCTGCTCGACGAGCCCACAAGCGGCGCCGATCCGATCACGGCAGCCGTGCTCGACGACCTGGTGCTGGACCTCTCCCGCCGCATCGGCTGCACCGCCGTGGCGGTAACGCACGAGATGCGGACCGCGTTCCGCATCAGCCACGAGATCCTGATGCTCTGGAAGGGCCGCATCTACCATAAGGGCGCGCCGGCCAGCTTCATCGAAACGGATGACCGGCTGATCAATCAGTTCGTACAGGGGCGCAAGGACGGGCCGCTCTCAAGTTCCTAGACACCGGGGTACGACATGCTGTCGGCGACGATCGAGACCGAACTTGGAGCGTACCGCATTGGCGAGAAGGTCCGCGAATTGCGCAAAGTGCGGGGCCTCACGCTGGTGGAGCTTGGTGACCACACCGGTCTGTCAGCCGCCATGCTGAGCAAGATTGAAAGCGGCAAGATCGTCCCGACACTGCCGACGCTCACGCGCATCGGGCTGGCTTTCAGTGTAGGACTCGAGCACTTCTTCACGGACGATCAAAATCGTCACGCGTACGGCGTCACAAGAAGGGGCGAGAGAATCCGCATGCCAGCCGCCGACGGGATGCCCTACGACTTCGAAAACATGAACTACACGGTGCACGAGCCCAAGTTGCGCACCTACCTGGCCCACTTCAAAGATTCGCATGCATCCGCTGAGCACGAACACAGCGGCATAGAGTTCTTGTGGGTGATTCGGGGCAGGCTTGAGCTGACCTGGAAAAACCGCAAGAACATCCTCGAGCCGGGCGACAGCGCCTACTTTGACGCTTCAATGCCTCACGCATACCGCAAACTCAGCGAAAGCGACTGCACCTGCATAGTCGTAACGCTGCCAGGATAACAAAACAAGAACGCCCGGCGTGAGCCGGGCGCTTATTGGTTGGTAGCGGGGGCCCGATGCGCGTTTCGCTGGTACGACTGTGCTCGAGTTTGGTCAGTGCATCCCTGGTGTTACGTGGACATCCTTGACCGCGGGGCACGCGACCCAATTCACGCTCAATGTGGGATGGGGCCGGGTCACTTCGTTCGCTTTCGTTTTTCCTGCATGGCCTCTAAGGCCGCAGCAGCGTGCTTGCTGAGTTCTGGGTCGTTGCCTGCTGCCAGGTCCTGAAGGTAGTAGGTTCCCTCGGCAAGGTTGGTCTGAGACAGAAGCACGACCGCGCGCAACCGCTCCGCGCGTGGAATCTCTTCTGAGCGGGCCATCTCAAGGACTTTCTGTTGCGCGACTTCGTCGTCGATGAATGCAAGTGCCTGCACAGCAAGAAAGCGTTCCTGGCCGCCCGCGTCCGCTACTTCAATCAAGTCCGCCATTAGCTCATAGCGCGGATGTTGAACGCACGCGCGCAGGCCCTCGCGCCGAAGTTCTGGATAGGGATTGCGCACAGTATCCAAAAGCAGGCTGGTGACTGCTTCGCGCCCTTCACGCTCAGCGAGCAGCTTGCATGTCTCGAACGCCTTCTCACGCACGAGACGTGATCGCTCCGTAACCATCATCGAACGCAACTCCGGCATGCTCGATCGTGCGTCCGGATCGAGCGCCAACTCCTGCAACACCGCCACTTTCTCCTCTTCGGAATGAGCGCCGCTCAAGAGTCGCTGCAAGCGGCGGTCTCCCGAGTTGTCTGGATCGCGCTGAACAGATGCATCAACCTCGCCGGGTTCCGATAGGTCCCCCGCGAACGGGGACGGCGCTTTCTCTTGCGCCGTAAACCAATAAAGCCCACAAAAACCCACGCTCAGCAACGTGATTGCTAGCATCGAAAGAGCAGCTAGTCGAATGCGTCTTTGTCGTCGCACGGCATAATCCCGCTGGATTGCGTACACTATGGCAAATACATAATCAAGCGGAAAGTCAACGTGTGCGATCTGTGCTATTAACCGCCAATCTTATCGTAAATTTCTCTTGAAGGGCAATGTGCGCCGCCTAGGCTCACTGCTCGATTCGCAAGACGACACTGATCACTTCAAATCCGTTCTCGGTCAAGGAGATCACTCGTGCGCCAACTCACTTCTAGCGTTCCGATGTGGTGCGTTATTGCCTCCGTGCTGTGGTTTGGATCCGCGTCGAACGCGGCTCCGTTGTCGCCGACCGAACTGCGTGTTGCGGATACCAGCAACGCGAACGGCGCGCAGAGTACGGAGATCGCCGCAGCGGGGATCTCCCCGCATCCACACTTCCGCCTGAGGCATTCCGCCAACGGTGTGAAGGACCCTGCCACAAAGGTTCGTGTGCAGGTTTCCATCTCGCCGGAGTTCACGTCGATCCTGTGGGACAGCGGATTCGTGAACGTCTCAACGACGCCAGCAGGCCACTTAACGCCGGCCGTAGCGTATGCAGGCCCGGCGTTGTCCCTTGAAGCCACTTACTATTGGCGTGCCGGTGTTCAGGACAGTGGGACTGTATCGAGTCCGTTTTCTTCGGTAGCGGCTTCGTTTCAGGTTGTCGCGCAGAATACACCTTGCGACCTCCGCGCTTCCACCGGCTTGGGAAGCGAGGTTTTGCAAGGAAATCCTGTCGAGACCGGCGCCACAACTCCCGGCTTTAGCGCGGAACACCCAGGCGGCGCTGAGACGATTTCCTACGCCCAGGTTGAGACAGGAATAACCGCCGACTTTTCGTTGAGCACGTGGGTCTCTGACTGGGTCAGCGTGGGATCCGTGCAGCCGGGAATGCGCTGCGCCGGGATCGTCTACGGGGGGCCGGCATTGGGATTCGGTGATGCACGTTTTTGGCGCATCCGGTTCGCCGAGAACACCGAGGAGCCAATGCCGTGGAGTCAGGCGGCGGCGAGCATCCTGTACACCACGGCTCCACCGGACGCGACTTCGCCGGGCGGGTTTAGCGGTGAGACTCGTGCCTTCGGCAACTCGCAGCACTTTGCGAGTGACATGGTCGTGGCCCACGTCGATGGCAACAATGCGCTCGATGCAGTGGTCACGTCCGGGGAGGACAGCGGCGCACACTTGATGTACCCCGACATTGGGACCACTGTTCCCGGCACGCCGGTCACCTTTGGAGCCGGCCGCGGTGGACGGACGCTGGCGGCGGTTGCCGATTTTGATTATCAGGACGGCAACGACGTCCTGCTCGTAGATCAGTTCGGGTGTTTGCTGTACCTAAATGGCAGCTCGGGACTGTCTCTCACCGATACAACAGACCTCACCGGCTACGGAGAACCCACTTCGGTGCACATCGGCGACGTTGATTGGGACGGGACGACCGATGTCGTGATCGCCTACGACACCGCCGTCGTGTGTGTTCGCGGAATCTTCAACGAGCTTCCGGACGTTTTCACGCTGGTCACGACCACATCAGAGGCCATATCGAGCCTGATCGTTGCGGATTTTCTCGAAGACGGCCAACCGGAAATCGTCGTTTTGTCGAACGGAATGCTTAGCGCCTATCGCGTGACGTACGAAACGGTGGAAACCACAGCAGAGTGGTCTTTTTCGCGTATCACCCGCATTGCGCCAGCGAACCCTTCCGATGCGACGTCGATTGAAATCG
>CAZNBU010000284.1:0-5148 GCA_964571035.1 uncultured Planctomycetaceae bacterium
GCCGGCATCCGCATCGGCATCCTGAAAACCGACACGGTCGCAGCCTACGCCACACCGGGCTGGTTCATCTGGATCTCGCAAGGCGCGCTCAACCTGTGCGAAAGTGAGGACGAACTCGCGGCACTGGTGGCGCACGAGCTGGGGCACATGGCGCAGGAGCACTCCATCGCCGCCTACCACAAAGATACCGGCGGCAAGGTGCGCCTTGACGTAGCTTTCATGGATGCCGCGGCGGCAGGCGCATCCGATTTCAGCCCAAGCCTCGGCAACTATGTCGCCGGGCAAGCCAAGCGCGTGCGCGACGACCCGTACACCGAAGACCAGGAGTTCCAAGCGGACCAGTGGGCTGTCGTGACGCTGCAGCTGGCGGGGTACAAGCATGACGCGCTGTACCGGCTGCTGGATCGTTTTTCCAAGTGGCAGCGCGCGCACCCGGAGGGCAGCAAGTATCTCGGCAACCACCCGCCGGTCGAAACGCGCATGAAAGAGCTGAAGGATTTCGTCTACGAAAACGAAGAGGCGTTCAAGCTGCAGGTAAACGCAAGCGCAACCGCAAGGCAGCAGGCGCGTTTCTCGGCTACGTTCAAGATAGGGTAACGGCAGGTGTTGGGTCTTGGGTCTTGGGTGTTGGGTCAACGACAACGGTGTTGGGTGTTGGGTCACCTGCGAACGACCTGGGTCAGCCGCGTAAGCGGCTGACTTTCTTTTGCAGTTGACCCAAGACCCAACACCCAAGACCCGGCACCCAAGAAGGAAGACCGAAGTTGCCCCTCCCACCGTCCATAGCGTAAGCTTGCTGTATGTTCCGTCAGGATCGCTCGGCTGAAGCTTTGCTTGCGCGCCCCGTTCCGGAGCGCTATCGGCTTGCGGGCGCGCTGATCAAGCGCGTGCTGGCTGGCCTGGATGAGCCCGCGGGCGACCCCGCCCGCGCCGCGTCGCTGCTTGAAGGCGTGGGCAATTCCCTGGACGACGCCTCCGACATTGAAGGCCTCGACGACACCGTTGAACGCTGCGTGGACGCCCTGACCGCCGACCCGTGCTGCGCCCGCGCCCTGTTGCTGGCTGGCCGCGCGCTGATGCTGTACGGGTTCATCGACGACTGGACGTGGCACCCGCGCCCGCTGCGCGACGCCCGGCGCCTGCTCAACCGCGCCCGCGAGCTTGCGCCCGACGACGCCGACATACTCGAGGCAGAACTGCTGTGCGAACTGTACGCCCGCCGCTTCGAGCAAGCCGGCGACCTGCTGAATGACATCAAGTCCAACGACACGCTCGCCTTCGTGCACGCCTACGGCCGCGGCATCTGGTTCGCACTGCACGACAACTGGAAGACCGCCGAGGAGTGGTTCAGCACAGCCGCCAAAGCCACTGACGAACCCGAGCGCAAATCGTGGGCATTGGTCTACCTGGGCGAGGCACTGTCGAAGCTCAACAACGTACACCTGGCTGACGCCCGCATGGGCGAGGGCGTGCTGCTCGGCCGCCCGCACCGGCGGCGCCTGCACCTCTGGAGCCGTTTAAAATACGCGCGCGGGCGTTATGACGACGCTTGGGAGCTGAACCGGCGCTCGCTGACATTCGGCGCGTTCGAAGCCGGCCAGCTCTGGCGGCAGGAGCTGCTGGTCTACTTCCGGCGGCTGAGCTTCGTCCCCAAGGCGCCGTTCAGCCTTGAGGAAGAACGCAAAGCCGAAATCGACGGGCCGTTCCGCTACGTCGGCGGCAGCAAGCCCGACACCGGCGAGATGGACGACCACCAGGACGACGACGAGGAGTTCGTCCCGCTGTTCCGCGCCAACCTGTTTCTGGAAGGCGAGCACCTGCCCGTGGTCAGCGACATCGCCGACCCCGCCGCCAGCTTTGAAGGCCGCGCGAAGCTGACCGTGCGCGTGCTTGAGCCCAAGACCTTCGAAAAGCGCCCGTTGCAGCCTGGCGAGCGCTTCAAGCCGGGCCAGTACATCCTGACCGACGAGCAGGCGGGCGCAGTCTTTCACGTCCTGCTGATGAAGCGCCACAACCTGCACAACCCGTACCTCGACCTGCCGGAAGACGCGCGCACGGTGTTCGACTTCGACCGCTCGCTGTTGCAGCGCTTCGAAAACGCGCCGTGGGACGCGCGTCTAATGATGGCAGACCCCGGGTTTGATCCCCTGCGCGGCGCACTGGCGACCTGCAAGCTGGTGGACGCATTCCTGCGCTTCGCGGGCGGCGTCGGCATCGACCTCGAAACCGGCGTAGCCACCCGCGCCGGCGAATGGCGCAACGAGGGGCCGCAGGGGTTCGACATCCGCAAGCACGTTGTCGTGCGCGCCAAAGACACAGGCGGCAAGTACTGGGTGCGCACCTACGGGTTGTGCAAGTTCCGCCGTGCCGAGCTGGAAGTGTGTGAGCTGCCGCTTGAGCTGGTAGAGGGCGCACGCAGCCTGCTGATGGAAGCCGCGGAGCAAGCCGTGAACGGCGCGCTCTACCGCGAAGGTGACCTCGTAGGCTCCCCCCGCCACCCGATGATGCTTGCAGCCTCGCGCCGCAGCACGGACGAGGGCACGCAGCGCGAAGTGCTCGAGCTGGTAGACGCCACCCCGGGCCGAGACCCCATAGCCTCCGGCGCCGCCAAGGGCATCCAGGCGATGTTGCAAATCAAGCGATAGGTCTTGGGTGTTGGGTGTTGGGTGTTGGTTCCCCCGAATGAACGACAAGGGTTCGATCCGGGTGGCGCCGCCTTGGCGGCGCTACGAATATAGCCTGGGGTGACGAGCGCCGCGCGCGAGGAACCCCAGGAGAAATCGGCCGGTGCGTCCAAGCCCGCGAAGCGGGCGGCCTACCTCCGCGTGCGCGCAGATTCGATTGCCGCACCACGGCGCGGCTCGGTCGCCCGCTTCGCGGGCTCGATCGGGGGGTGCGTGGTATCCTGGGGCTGCCGCGCCCGCCTTCGGCGGTCTTGGCGCCCCAGGCTACAATCGTGGCGCCCGCAAGCGGGCGCCATACCCTGCAATGTCGTACGCCAGCCCAAGCGTTCCCGCAAACCACTCCCTACAACCCAAAACCCAAAACCTATAATCTTACCCTCCCATGCCCGAGCCAGCCGAAGATCTCGTCAAAGCCCGCATCCTTGAATCGGAGATGGCGCTGGGTTCTGTCCAGGCGATGCTGGACAAGGACATCGCCGAGCTGAAGCCCGGTGTGCGCTCGCAGGGCGAGGCCTTTGTCGCCAACGCGCCCTCCTTGTACGGGTACGAGCGCGACACTGAACGCATCTTCATGGCGCTCGACGTCGCGGTATCCGCCATCAATGCCGACCCGTCCTACGGCGGCGGGTACGCACTGGCGGCAGCGTGCGTCTACCGGCTGGGCGTCAAGGACGTGGACATCTACGACTCGCGCGCGCTCACCGCCGCGATTCCCTGGGCGTACCGCGCGATCACCGTGGACCCGGACTGCCAGGACGGGTGGGAAATCTACGTGCAGGTGCACTGCCACAAGGGCGACTTCGGCACCGCGGAAAAGGCGCTGGGCCAGATCCTCAAGCGCTTCGGCGATGGCGACCTGTACGCCCGCGTCGCCTTCCTGTACTTCCGTCTGAAGGGCGACGTCCAGCAGGCGATCAACTGGGGCGCGCTGGCGTGGCAGACCGAGTGGGACACGCAGCGGCTGATCCATACGCTGTTTTCGCTGGGGCACCTGTACCGCAACAACCAGATGTGGAGCAAGGCGCTGGATGCCTACCGCGTGATCACCGAGCGCGACCAGGAAAACGCCTGGGCCTACCACTTCGCCTCAAAGTGCGCATCCGAGCTGGGGGATTACCAGTACGCCCTTGAGCTGAACGGCAACGCGCTCGCGTTTGGCCAGCAGCACGAGTTCCGCACCTACCGCGCCGAGCTGAAAAAGGACGCCGGCCGCGCCCGCCTCACGCGCGGCAA
Source organism: uncultured Planctomycetaceae bacterium (assembly GCA_964571035.1). GTDB lineage: Bacteria > Planctomycetota > UBA8742 > UBA2392 > UBA2392 > JADJRK01. The sequence continues at coordinate 3,918 of CAZNBU010000284.1, forward strand.
GGTTTCCACAGCCACCGGGCGAACCACCATCACACCGCCGCCCGCCAAGCCTACCACGCGGGTAGTGGCCGCTCCGCCCGCCGCCTCCAACCGCGTAGTAGCCGCGCCGCCCGCCGCCAAGGTGATAGCCGCCCCGCCGCCGTCAACGCACGACAAAGTCGTCGCCGCACCGCCGGCCGCGAGCAACAAGGTAGTCGCGGCACCACCAGCCAAAAGCAAAACAGTCTCAGCACCACCGCCCGCCAAGAAGTAGAGCGGGCGCCGCGTAGCATGGCCATCCTAGCCATGGAGTTCAGATCGGCTTCCAGCCGATCTGTCGCGGACTGGAAGCCCGTGAGCACGACATCGGCAAGGATGCCGATGCTACTGTCACCCGACGAGGTAGAAGCGCTCGAGGCCTTCGCGCAGGTTGTTGATCTGTAGCAGCTTGAAGCCTTCCGGGGCGCGGATGTTTTCGCCCCTTAGTCTGGGTACCACCGCTTGCGTGAACCCGAGCTTGGCGGCTTCGTCGAGGCGCTGTTGCATCAGGTTGGCGCTACGCACTTCTCCGCCCAGGCCCACCTCGCCTACGAAAACCGTTGCTGGCGGCAGCTTTACTTCGTTCGCGCTGCTGGCTACGGCGAAGCAGGCGGCCAAATCAGCCGCCGGTTCTTCCACGGTCACGCCTCCCACCACATTCAGATAGACTTCGTCCTGCGAAAGTTTCAGGCCGCCACGCCTTTCCAGCACAGCCAGCAGCATGTGGGCTCGGTTCTGGTCGAGGCCCGTGAACCTTCTGCGCGGCGAGTTCATCGGGCTGGGGCTTACCAGCGCCTGCACTTCCACCAGCAGCACGCGCGTGCCCTCGGCGGCGGGCAGGATCGCGCACCCGCTGCGCGTGTTGTCGTACTCGTCGAGGAAGACCTTGCTGGCGTTTTCGACTTCGACCAAGCCCTCCTGGCGCATCTCGAACACGCCCAGCTCGCCCGTGCTGCCGAAGCGGTTCTTGCTCGCGCGCAAGAGCCTGTACGCTTGAAATTTCTCGCCCTCGAAGTTGAGCACCGTGTCTACCATGTGCTCCAGCGTGCGCGGGCCTGCGACTGTGCCCTCCTTGGTGACGTGGCCGACCACGATCACCGGCATGTTGGTAGATTTCGCCTGCATGATCACGGCGGCGCAGCACTCGCGCACCTGCCCCACGCTGCCGGGGGCGCTGGGCAGCTCGCTGTCGTACAGCGTCTGGATGCTGTCG
>CAZNBU010000285.1:0-5146 GCA_964571035.1 uncultured Planctomycetaceae bacterium
CCGTGGCAAGATCCTGCGCTATCAGCCGGACGGCAGCATCCCGCTCAACAACCCAATCAGCGGCAACCCGATGTTCGCGCGCGGCCTGCGCAACCCGCGCGCGATCGCGTTCAACACCACCACGGCGGATTGCTTTTGCGTGGACAGCGGAAACCCGCTGACCAACGGGGCGGACGAGCTGAACGTGATTGTAGCCGACGGCAACTACGGTTGGTCTTCGGCGGGCGGCAGCGGCAACCTGACCAACCCGGCCTTCACGAACCCCGCGTGGGTGCTGTCAGATACCTTTGAGCCCGCGGCGGTCGCGTTCTACCCGACGGCTGCGACGGCGTTTCCTGCAATAGGTTACCGCGGCGCCGTGGCCTACGTTGGCAGCGAAGCCGCCAGCGGCGCCATTCACCGCGTGGTGCTTACAGGCAGCAACGAGCGCGCAGGCGTCGCCGCATGGCCGCTGGCGAGCGGGTTCGCCGCGCCCGTGCGCGACCTGAAGTTCGGCCCCGACGGCAACCTGTATGTCGTGACCGACGGCGTGATCTACCGGATTCGTTTCACGGGCAACACGTCACCCAGCAACCCGGTGGCAAACGCAGGCACCGATCAGACTGTAGACGAAGGCGATCCCGTCACGTTGAGCGGCGTCAACAGCTTCGACGCCGACGTCTCCGACGTGCTGCGCTTCACATGGCGGCAGGTCGGCGGCGGCACGCTGGTGACGCTGACCAATCCAACCACCGCAACGCCGACGTTCACCGCGCCCGGCGTAGGGTTTACCCAGAACTACACCTTCGAGCTGATCGTTGAGGACGGCAACGGTGGGGTGGCGAACGACTTTGTCATCATCGCCGTGACCAACACCGGCAGCGACGGCGGCGACAGCGGGCCCAAGTCGTTTGAGGCGCAGGGCGAAGGTGGGTGTTCGGGCGGCACCATGGCGACGACGACGTCGGGGTTGATCCTGATCGGCGCGTTAGCCGCGTGGCGTCGCAGGCGCGTTACTTGCCGTGCAGCAGCCGGTCGGCGAGCATCGTAGGCAGCACCTTGATCGCGCGCAGCTTCTCGACCGTCTTGCGGTGGTCGTACTCCACGCGGCGGAACTGCAGCTTGCTGTCGTCCAGCATCACATAGCAGGCGCGGGTGTCGTGGTCGCGCGGCTGCCCGACACTTCCCACGTTGATCAGCAGCTTGCGGAAGCGGCGCAGGTCCAGCTCACCGTTCGGCAGGTTCTTGGGGTGGCCGTACTTGCCGGTTTCGCTGTAGATGCCGGGGATGTGCGAGTGGCCGCAGAAGCAGAAGCGGTCGAACTTCGCGAACATCGCGCGGATTTTGGTCTCGTCCAGGCTGTCTTTCGGAAACACGTACTCGTGCGTCGGCTTGCGCGGGCTGCCGTGCACGAACAGCAGGTCGCCCTGCTTGTGCTGGCGCACCTTGGTCAGGCTGTCGAGGTAGTTCCAGTACGCGAGGCGCTTTTCCTGCGGCAGGTCGGGGTTGTTCAGTTGCTCGCGCGTCCACTCCACGCTGCGCATGGCGCGCTCGTTGAAGTCTTCGGCGACCAGCATGACCGCTTCTTCGTGGTTGCCGAGCAGGCAAAGGTCGAAGCGCTCCATGGCGATGTCGAGCACCTGGCACGGGTCGGGGCCGTAGTCGACGAGGTCGCCCAGGCAGTAGATCTTGTCGGCGCGCTGGGCCGCGATGTCCTTGAGCACGGCGTCAAGCGCCTCGATGTTGCTGTGAATATCCGAGACTATCGCGATCCGCACTGCGCGCTTCCCCGCCTGAATCACCGGTTTGATGCGGGGCCCTCCCCCCGAGCATCACGAAGGGTGCATAATCGGCGATTCCGCGAGAGTTGGCAAGGGCCCACGCAAAGGCGTGAATCCCTGCAATTCTGGCCGGCGCAGCCTACTGGTTCATTATCGAGATGTCGGTTTCATCAAGCTGCGTCAGCGGCCCGGACACGGGCAACTGCACCGCCCGCGAGAACGTCCGGTAGGTGCCTTCGCCGCTGGTCGTGTCGAAGCGCCGCATGTAGCGGTCGATCATCGTCACCTCGATCATCACGACACTGGGATAGTTCCAGCGGCCTGAAGTGAACTGGTGGTCGTTCCGTGCCTGCTGGCTGGTCTGCGTAGACCAGATGCCGCCGAACTCCGCGCGGTTGCCTTCCCGTGGCAGGGGCAGGACCATCAACCCCGTCGTCGGCTGCCCGCTTGGCGGCAGCACGGCGCCCGATGTCGGCTTGGCGTTCAGCCAATTCCAGTTGGGGCTGTCGGGTGAGGCCTCCGGCATGATGTTGTGGTTGTTGTTGCGGTTACGCACATTGAGCCGGAACGCCGACTGGTCATCCACGAACACGCGCACCGAGTAGACAAAACTCGCCAACTCGTCTTCTTCCACCTTCAGCGGCGGCGCCTGGTCCTGCGTGCGGCCGAACGCGACCAGCTCGCGGTTGGTGTAGTAGGGGACAAGCCGCCGCACCAGGTACGCGCCCTCTTCAACGCCGGTGATGTTTTGACGCTGGCGCAGGTAGTAGATCACGGACGCGTGGCGGTCGACGGACTTCTGCTGCTCCGCGTCCCACATCCGGAACACGCCGCGGAACGTCATGAACTCTTCGATTTTGGCGGTCTCGTTCGGGTCGGTTACGTCCCAGTCCTTCAGCAAGGAATAGGAGTCGCCCTGGCGGGCGGTTTCGGGGTTTGCCCAGTTGGCTGGCGTCAGGCTGCGAACCGCCAGGGTTTCGTTGTCCGGGCCCTTGATCAGCTTCATCAGGTCGCGCTCTACGGAATCCAGCACGGCGCGGCCCTGCGCGTACACGTCAACGCGGCGCGCGGCGCGGATGTAGATCTCCTGCGCGTTCACGAACATCGAACGCAGCATCAGCATCACCACCAGCATCAGCGCGATGGCGATCATCAGCTCAAGCAGCGTGAACCCTCGTCTTGCGTACCTCATGCCTGTCTACTCCCTGGCCTGCCATAGCAGGCCGCGAACTAGCGTGTCGCGGTGACGTAGAAGTCCCACTCAAAGTACGGGTCGTTGCGCACGTCGCCTTCAAACTCGAAACCGCGGTAAATCTTGATGTGCACGACGTACAGGTCTTCCAGTGCCTGCTTGCCGCCGGCGCCCGAGGTGGTGTCGTCCACGCCCGACCGCAGCACACTGCGCCTGACCTGCAGGTCGAACTGGTAGGCGATGCGGTCGTCTTCGTCCAGCGAGCCGTCAATGGCGCCGGCCCGCCGCAGCATGTCAGGCTTGAAGCGGAAGACGCGCGGGTTGCCCCCGGCGAACGTCTTCGGAGACCCGCTTTCATTGAGGCCGTCGGTCGGCAGCTCGGTCACCATGCGGTCGTTGGCGGCGGAGTTCGCGGCGGCATTGAACGGCTCGGTCGGCAGGCGGAAGAACACCGAGTTTTCGGCCGCGCTGCCGAAGGCATTGCGATCCAGCGCGTTGCCGGTGCCGGTGGTGCCGCCTTCCCCTTCGATAAACTGGTCGGGGCGGAAGGTCAGCGACGTGTCCGGGTAATAGAACTGGTAGATGGCGTCACCCTCACGAATCAGGATCGGGCGGCTGACCGCCTGCGTCATCAGCGAGCGCACGTTGCGCGTGATTTCTGCGGCGCGGGTGTAGTCCATGGCCTGGCGCGACAGGCGGATGTTCGTGATGAACAGCGCCATGATCGCGGTACCACCCAGCGCGAAGATGGCCAGCGCGACGAGAATCTCGGTCAGCGTGAAGCCTTTGCGTGATCGTCTGTGCATGCTTTCTCCAGCGTCAGGGTTGCTCGTTCGTGTCTTCCTGGTCGATGACAGGCGAGCGCTTGACGTTGCCGGTCGCTTCGTTGATGTCCATGAAGACGAACCGGTCACCGTCGGTCAGCACGAGGTCAACGTTCTTCATGTCCCGTGCTTCTTCCCGGTCCAGCACCCATCCGGGGTGGTCGTTCGGCACGAACACGCGCCCGTCGGGGTCGATGGTCAGCGAATACTTGTTGGCGACCAGGGCTCGCTCAGCGGGCGTTTCGTTCGGTAGCGGGTGCGCGTTCGCGCGGGCCTTCCAGCTTGAGGCGAAGTCGACCGTGCCACCCATGGCGCCCGAGAAATCAAGCTGGCGCACGAAAGTGATCTCCTGCTCGCCCGGCGGCGGGTTGCGGTAGATGCGGTACAGCACCATGCCCGGCCCGGCCTTCTGCTCGTAGATGCCTGAACCCGCGATGGCTTCTTCTTCGTAGTAGTAGACGACCTTGTGTGTCATGCGCCGGTTCATCGCCTCGGTGCGCGCGAACGCGATGAACCCAGCCACGTTGTTGCTCATCATGCCGAGGCCGCGCCCCTTCATGAACCGCAGCATCACGGGCACCATGACCGTCACCAGCAGCGCGATCAGGGCGATCACGACCAGCAACTCCATCAGGGTGAATCCGCGAATTCGTCTTGTTCGGGTTTGCATGTGCTACCTCGAGGTCAATTCTGCCCGGGATTTGACGCTGCCGGATCTTGGGTCATAGACCAGGTCGTCATCGTTGTCCCAGATGCTGTCCTGGCCCGCCGATTGCAGGTACGCCACGCCCGCGCCGCGGTCGAGGCGGTACCACAACTCCTTGCCCCATGCGTCCGCGAGCCAGGGAAGCCGGTCGGATTCGGTTACCGTGAACTCGGCAAACGTTTCCGGGGTGTTGGGCGGGTCGTAGTTGCGCCCGGCGTATAGCTTGGAGCTGTCCCAGGTTTCGCGCGACGGCGCGAGATAGAACAGCAGCATCTGGCTGGACTGGATCTTTTCGTCCTGGTGAATCTTGCGGGACAGGTTGCCGGCGTCAGACCTGAACTTGTCGGGTGTGAGCGTACCCACGCCCAGCGGCAGGCCGGAGTATGCGTTGCTCAGCAGGGTCTTGGTGTTGTTTTCCTTGGCAGCCAGCAGCTTGGGCAGGATCGCCACGGCCAGCACGACCAGCAGCACCACAATGATGCCGACTACGATCAGCAGCTCAATCAGCGTGAAGCCCCGGCGGTTTGTTCTGTGTGTACGCGCCATGGATTAGTCTTTCCCCCTGCAGATGTCGTCGTCGGTGTCGATGGTGCCGTCCGGGCCGCACGAGATCAGGTCGTAGGTGTCGTTGTAGGTCTTGCCCTGGATCTTGGGCGCGGTTGCG
>CAZNBU010000286.1:0-5145 GCA_964571035.1 uncultured Planctomycetaceae bacterium
GCGTGGGTTTTCTGCGCGCTGCTCGCGGCGGCGCTTCTCAGCGGGTGCGTTGAACAGGTTACCGTTGACGGCGGCTCGATTGTGATCAGCCCGGGCTCGGGCGGCGGGTTCAACCCCAACAAGATTCCCAAGCTGATCGGGTGCACTCCCAACGCCGGGCCTGAAGCCAGCGCCACGGAGTTCTACATCGAAGGCGCAAACCTGCTGCCGAACGCGCCCGCCGATATCACATTCGGCACGACGAAGCTGACCGGCGAAACCAACGACGCCGGTACGCGCATCCTCAACCCCGCCCACCCGCTGGGCAAGTTCACGGCGCCGGGCGGCACGGGCTCGCTGGACCTGGACGTATTCATCAGCGGGCAGAACCCGCCGTTTCTTTCGTTCCCGACGGCGTTCACCTACCTGCCGCCCGGTACACCCGCGCTGCCGACCGTTGACTCCATGACGCCCAACACGTCGGACGAGCACGGCGGCCAGACCATGACGATGACCGGCACCAACGTGCCGCTTTCGTCCAACTACACGATTATTGCCAGCTTCCTGTTTTCGTCGGCCACGGTGCACGTCGCGTGTGTCCAGACCATCGACAACTCCTGGGACGTCATCGTCCCGGCTGTTCCAGCCACCGAAAACTACACGCAGGGCCCGCTGCTGATCACCGTTCGCGTGACCTTCAGCGACCAGAACACGCCGCAGTTGCTGCCGATCCCCGTCACATCAGCAGCACCGAACAGCACGACAGCCGGCAACCCGCTGCGGTACATGCACAGCGGCACCCCGCTTTCGCCCGACCCCGAGGAATATGTGATCATGTCGGGCCTTGAGGAAGCCGGCAGTTCCGGGGCGATCCGCGCCATGGAATCGTACGTACGCACCATCCGCAAGTACGACCCGGCGCTGGACCAGCAGACCCCGTACACCGACCTGCAGAACCGGTACATGTACAACGGCAGCTACTACCTGGCGCCGGCTGGCACCCATCACTACCCATCGCCGATACAGAACATCTCGACCAGCTTCCGTGAAGCCAACAGCATCTTCGCACACTTCGTGCTGCCGGAGTTCACGCGCACATACACCCCCGCGGTGGCGGTCGGCGTGCCGATTCCGCCGCCCGTCAGCAAGCCGGTCAGCGGCAAGCTCTTCCATTGCACCAGCCAGGAATCCGGCACCTCGGGACCGACCACAACCGGGTTGCAGGACGCGTTCTTCGCCGTCTACAGCAACGGCGAGGTCGACGAGTTCGACACCGGCAAGCAGCCGACACACGAGGAGATCCACCTCCACCCGCAGTTCTCTCAGTTCCCGTACTTTGCGGTTGTGCATGACAACGCGACGCCACGCATATTTGTGTGCCGCTGCGACGGCGAAGCATGGAGTGCAAGTGGAAGCAAGACCGAAGAACTGATTCTCACCGGCGTAACCGGCATCATCCGGCACCTGAGCCTGAAGTTCTGCGGCAACTACCTCTACTTTGTCACCAACAACGGCAACATCTGGCGCTGCCAGGTGGATGCGCCTTCGCCGACCGCTACGGCCCTGAACTGGCCCACGGGCTTTCCCCACAGCTATGTTTCCGATGAGCTCGCGATCAGCGGCGACGGAACCACACTGGCGTTCGTCGCCGGCGACGGCAACCTGCGCTTCAACACGCCGACGCAGACACCTCCCGCATACTCGACGCACAATGTTTTCGCCGTTTTGAGCGCACACCAAGGTAACAGCAATATCATTCCCGTGACTGACTGGGCGGCCGCCGGCGGCCCGCGCCAGATCATGATGTGGGACTTGGGCAGCAATACGACCTACGGCACGGCGAACGTCACCAACGGCGCCAATGACCGCCGGATTTTCATGGCTGGCGTCAATGCTTTCAGCAATCAGACGAATGCCCCGGGGGCCGACGTAATCCTCAATGCAGACGGCCAGCTATGCGCGTTTGTAACCCGGGAAGACCGCGAAGTCGTGGAAGGAACGCAACCCGCCGCGGTCGTCTATTACCTGTATGTTGCCAGAGTCGGCCAGGGCACCAACAAGATAGCCCGCATCAACAGCGCCACCGGCAACAACTTCGGCATTGGGGATGTGTTTGATCGCAACATGACGATTGTTCCGGGCATGTGGTTCCCCAGGAAGGCAACCAACGCGGGCATGAACACACGTCTCGTGTTCACCGTCGCAACGGTCGCCGGCGCAGGCACGGCTGGACAAAACCAGCACCTGTTCACGGCGAACATCCAGTTGACGGGCACCGGCATCGGGACGCCGATCATCCAGAACCGCACGGATCCGCAGGCCGCAACGCCTTACGAGATCACCGCGCAAACGGCGACGGCGAATTACTTCGGGGCGTTCCCGTCCCGCAGCGGGCACGTGCTGTTCCTGCTCAACGCCGACAACGCGGACTTGATGTTCCTTGACCTGCGCGATGGCGTCACCACGCCGCCCCAGGCGATCCTGCGCGCGCACGACGCCCAGGCCATGAAACTTCCGAGCACGCCGAACCCACCGGCCCCGCAGCAGAACACCTATCTGCCGCCGGGGTTCGCGCCGGACCCCGCGGGGTCTGTCAACCTTGAGCACTGGGCCAACCAGATGCGGTCGCTGCCCGGCCCGGGCCTCACAGCGTTCACTTCGGAGTACCTGATGTTCGTCGCCGAAGAAAACCCCGGCGAGCAGGACGTGTACGTGCTGCAGATGAACAGCCTGACCAGCCCGCTGCCGTCGGACGCCATCAACATCACCAACATTGCGGGCGCTGGCGTCATCAAGGTGGTCACCCCGTCGCTCGACGGGTCGGTGCTCGCGATCGTGAAGGGGCAGGGTGGGTTCATTGAGGGCTACCGGTTCGCCGGCGCCGCCGCGGGCGACCTGTACGTCGTCAACGACGTGATCGCTGCCATGAACGCGAACGCCACCGGGTTGAACGCGTCTGCCACTTCCGTTGCATTGAGCGGCAACCGTATCTCGCGCGGCATGGGGTGGTACGAAAACCCGACGCGCTTCAGCCTTTACTTCGGTGAAGGCTCAACGGTGCAGGGTGGCACGCCCTCCACAGCCAAGTCGATCCTGCGCTTCCATCGCCTTGACCTGGACCGCACCTCCGGCAACGCAATCGGCACGCCGGTCCAGATCGATACCGTCGGCGGCGTCGGCATCGTTGACGGCGCGACCTACATTTACGGCGTCGGCAAGCAGGAGTAGCGGCGCGACAAACTCACCAGGGCCCGCCTTGCGCGGGCCCTGTTTCTTTGCCATCAGGTGTCCAGTTTATCGGACCCAATTGCCGATGAAGGGCGCGGAGCTTCCATGGGCAGCGTCGTCGTTGAATCCGTGCCAAACCCCGCCGCGTCGCGCGATTTTTTCGAGCTGCCGTGGCACGTGAATCAGGGCGATCCCGACTGGGTTGCGCCCCTGCGCATGGCGCAGCGCAAGCTGCTGGATCGCCGCCACTACCCGTTCTTCAAGCACGGTGACGCGGCGTTTTTCATCGCGTCGCGCGACGGCGAAGTCGTGGGCCGCATCGCCGCCATCGAAAACCGCATCCACGCTGAGCGCTACGCCGACAGCGTCGGGTTCTTCGGGTTCTTTGAGTGCGAAGACGACCCCGCCGCCTGCCGCGTGCTACTTGCAAAGGCCGCCGCATGGGTGAAAGAAAAGGGCTACCAGCGCATCCGGGGGCCGCTCAACTACAGCCTCAACGACGAAAACCCCGGCGTGCTGTTTGAGGGGTTCAACGGCATCCCACTGCTGCTGATGTCGCACAACCCGCGCTACTACCGGCGCCTGCTGGAATCCTGCGGCATGTCCAAGGTCAAGGACATGTACGCCTACCTGGTCACGCGCGCCACTGTCGCCGGCGACCGCTTTCAACGCGTGATGAAGGCTGTGCGCCGCCGCGCACCCAAGCTCGACATTCGCCCGGTGCGCATGGACCGCAAGGGCTTCCGTGAAGACCTCGACATCATGCTCGATGTCTTTAACCAGGCCTGGGTGCAGAACTGGGGCTTCCTGCCCGTCACCCCGGCTGAAGCTGACGCCATCGCCGCCGACCTGAAGCCGATCGTGCGGCCTGAGATCACGGCCATCGCGCGCATGGAAGGCAAGGCGGTCGGCATGACCGTGTGCGTGCCCAACATCAACGAGGTGCTTCGCAAGCTGCCCGACGGGAAGCTGTTCCCAACGGGGTGGTACACGCTGCTGAACGGCCTGCGCACGATTCGCGGGTTTCGCACCATGATGATGGGCGTGGTGCCGGAGCAACGCGGAAAAGGCATCGACGCGATGATGATCGACCACGTCATCCGCAACGGCTCTGAGATGGGGTACCAGTACTGTGAGCTAAGCTGGGTGCTGGAAGACAACGAACCGATGGTGTCGCTGGCCGACAAAGCCGGCGGCTTCCTTTACCGCAAGTACCGACTGTTTGAGGCTGCCACCGATGATCTTCTCCCGTAGCGTTTACACCCTGCTGATCACCTTTGCCCTTCTCGCCGCCACGACCGCGAACACGCGCGCCGACGGCGCAACCTTGCCCGCTTCGGCGCGCATGCGCATTGAAGCGCAGCTCACCAAAGCCGAAGGCCGGCGCGGCACGGCTTCGTGCGTGGTGGTGGACATCGATTCGAAGCAGACGCTGTTTTCGAGCAAAGGCGACAAGGCGCTGACGCCCGCCAGCAACATGAAGCTGCTGACGACGGCGGCGGCGCTGAAGCTGTTGGGCGGCGAGTTCGAGTTCAAGACGCAGCTTCTGGCGGACTCACAGATCGCCGGAGGCACTCTGCAAGGGCCGCTGTACTTTCTCGGCGGCGGCGATCCCAACCTCAGCGGGCGCTTTCACGACGGCGACTGCGTTGCACTGTTCAAGCAGTGGGCCGCCAAGTTGAAGGCAGCCGGCATCACGCGCATCGACGGCGGGATCAAGTTCGACAGCACACTTTTCGGCGGCGAGGACTACTGCGAGGGTTGGCCGCAGGACGACCAGTACACCAAGTGGTACTGCGCGCCGGTAAGCGCGCTCGCGTTCAACGACAACTGCGTCGGCATCCGCGTGCTGCCGACAACGCCGGGCAAACCCGCCAAGATCGAGGTCACTCCCCCCACCGCCTACGTCACCATCGTCAACGAAACGCGCACCGCGCC
>CAZNBU010000287.1:0-5127 GCA_964571035.1 uncultured Planctomycetaceae bacterium
AATATCTGGCGGGCTTAGCCAACCGCCTGCTCAACCGCACCTGGAAACCGCGCTTTGACCGCGCGCTGACCGCGCAGCTTCTGCGCGACTACAACAACGAGCACGCCGCGCCGCAGGCCGTGCACGACAACATTGACAAGCTCGCGCAGCCCCAGAGCATCTGCGTGCTGACCGGCCAGCAAGCCGGGCTGGGCGGCGGGCCGCTGCTTACGCTTTACAAGGCGCTGACTGCGGTACGCCTGGCGGGCGAAGTTGAACGCGCGACCGGGCAGCCCTGTGTGCCGGTGTTCTGGAACGCCTCCGACGACAGCGACGTCGAAGAAGTCAACCGCATTCGCGGCGTCAGCGGCGACAAGCTGCTGAAGTTCCGGTTCAAGCTGGATGCCGGCCGCCGCCACGTGCGTGAGATCGCGCTGCCCGGCGCCGACGACGCGCAATGGAATGAAGCCGCGAATGCTCTCGGCGACGGGCCTTTCCGCGAGCAGGCCGAGGCAATGCTGCGGCAACCCGCGGGCCTCGACTTTGGCGCAGCGTTCACGCGCCTGCTGCTCAACCTGCTCGGCGATACCGGCCTGGTGGTCATTGAGCCGCGCGCGCTGGCGTCGCACCCCGCCTGGCGGCGCATCCACGCCCGCGAGATCGAGCAGCGTGAAGAGCACCGCCAGATGCTGCAACGCGTGTCGGAGCGGCTGGAAAGCATGGGCCTGCCAGCCGGCGTGCCGATCACGAACCATCTGAACCTGTTCGTCACCAGCAAGGGCGAAAGACAGCGCGTAAGCTGTGAAGGCAAGCGGTTGGTCGTGGAGGGGCGCGGCGACAGCGTCTCAATGACTGCGCTGCTTAAAGAGCTGAAAGAAAATCCGGTGGGATTCACCCCCAACGTGCTGCTGCGCCCGCTGGTACAGAACGCGATCTTCCCGACCGTCGCCTACGTCGGCGGCATGGCAGAGATCGCATACCACGGGCTGCTCAAGGGCTTGCACCGCAGCCTGCGCGTGTTCATGCCGGCGCTGTTCCCGCGCCTTTCGATGACGCTGCTGAGGGGCGAAGATGCCGCCCAATTCGACAACGCCGTCGCCTTCCGCCGCCGCCTGAAGTGGCGCCAGCAGGAAGCCGAAATCGTGCAGGAAAGCGCCAGGACCGGCACGCAGGAGGCATTCCTGGAACTCAAGGAAGAGCTGCTCGGCCTTGGGCGAGGGCTGGAGCAGGACCTGCAAAAGCTGGAGCAGCGCACCCAGCGCGCCGTCAACGACGTGATGGTCCGCGTGCGGCACGACGCGCTGTCGCTCATCGAAGGGGGCGAAGAGTTCGCGCCTCTGCTGAACCGCTACTTCCCCGAGGACAAACCGCAGGAGCGGGTGATTTCGGTGCTGGCTGCGTACGCCGAAATGGGCCCGAAACTGATCGAGATGGCAGCGAACGCCGGCGATATATTTGACTTCAATCACCGCGCCGGTGTGGCCTAAGCAGGCGCAATTGTAAGCGGTTGCCGGCGATGTATCTTCCGCCCCCTGAACCTGACGGAATTCCAGGAGAATTCGTCCGGGCGGATGAACCGCCCTCTTTGCCCTTCGTTATATGAACTAGGGTACACAAGGTAAATCTATTCATCCCGGGGTGTTCCGAGGCACCCGAACGAGGAGATCACAGTGGCAGGCCAACAGCAATATTATGAAGAGCCGGCGGATCCCGCGTACTACGGGCAGGAAGAAATGCCCGTCGGCGAGACCGGCGAAGATCTTACCGCGCTGGCATCCGTTCCGTGGATCGCCATCGCGCTCGCGGTGCACGTCATCCTGCTGGTGATCGCGTACTTCATCATGCCCACGGCACCCGTTCGCCAGAACGTTGAGATGCTGCGCATGCAACCGCCGAGCATTGCTGAGCCGCCCCCGCCCGAGCAGGAACCCGAGAAGGAAGTCGAGTTCCCGAAGGACGAGCCGGAACAGGAAGACCCCACCGAGGACGAACGCATCGTTGAAGATGCCAAGGACGAGGTGAACGAGGACCCGGACAACAAGCCCAACAACGACCTCGCCGAAAACCCGAACGACGACCCGTCTGAAAACGAGTCGCCGCACCCGAACCGCGACAGCACCACCAGCGCCGTCGGCCTGGGTGGCGGCGTCGGCGGCGGCGGTGGCCGCGGCGGCGCGGGCGGGTTTGCCCATCGCCGTGCTCGCGGCGGCGGCGGTCGCCCCGAAAAAGAAGGGCGCACCCGCGCGGCGCTTGAGTGGCTGAAAGACCACCAGAATCCGGAAGGGTACTGGAGCGGCACAACCTTCAGCGCTGACTCGGTCCGCACCAACGCGCAGAAGACCTACAACATTGAGTTCGTTGCCCCCGGCGACCCCAACGGCGACAAGGGTTGGGAGCTCACCGCGGACATCGGCCTGACCGGTCTCGCCCTGCTGGCCTTCGTCGGTGCCGGGTACGACCACAAGGAAGGCGATTACCGCACCACCTGCCGCCTGGCGATCAAGTACCTGCGCCAGCGCCAGGACAACGACGGTTGCTTCGGCCCCAAGGAAGACGACCACTTCGTCTACAATCACTCGATCTGCGCCATGGCGATCGCCGAGGCGTACGGCCTGAGCCTGGACCCTGTGCTCAAGCCGATGGCAGACAAAGCCGTCGAGTTCATCCTCAAGGCCCAGAACCCCGGGTACGGGTGGCGCTACGGCGTGCAGCCGGGCATCAACGACAGCTCGGTGACCGGGTGGATGGTGCTCGCGCTCAAGAGCTGCAAGATGGCTGGTTTGGAGTTCGACAGCACCAAGTGCTACAACGACGCGCATGAGTGGTACAAGCTGGTGACCGTCGACGTCGACGGCTACCCCAAGACGGGCTACGACACGCCGGGTAGCAACAACGCCCGTCTGCGCAGCTCGGGCGACTACGACCACAACCCGTCGATGGACGCCATCTACGTCATGAGCCTGCTGTTCATGGACAAGGCGGACTTGAACGACAAGATGATCAAGTCGCAGTCGAAGGTGTGCATCGAGAAGGACTACCTTCCCACCTGGGATCACCACAAGATCGACTACTACTACTGGTATTACGCCAGCCTCGCCCTGTTCCAGGTCGGCGGCAGCGTGTGGCAGACGTGGGAGAAGTCGATGGTGAAGGTGCTGCTGGACTACCAGCGCGGATGGCACCCCCAGGACCAGGAGAAGGGCCTAACGAACAAGGATCTTCTCGATGAGCACGGAAGCTGGGATGCCGTTGACGCCTGGAGCGCAGCCGGCGGCCGAGTGTACGCTACCGCGATCAACTGCCTGACGCTGGAGGTGTACTACCGCTACCAGCGCCTGCACAGCGGCAAGTAGAAGCAACACCCGAACCGGGCGGCCAACCACTGGCCGCCCGGTTTCTATTTGCGCAGTGGCATTCGCCGTGCCGGGCCATACAATTCCGCCATCCATGGCGAAGAAGAAAAAGAAGAACACCGGCGGCAGCCCCCCACCACGCCACAACGCGGGCGCTGAGACCCAAACCGAAGCCCAACTGCCGGCGCCAATTCGCGCCCTGAACGCCGACTACTCCGCGGTGCTGCGCATGCGCAATGTGCGGTGGCTGGTGGTGATCATCACGATCATCGCGGCGCTGTGGCTGGGCGCCTACCTGTCGGCGGTGTTCGTGCCGCTGCTGTTTGCGCTGGCTGTGGCGTACATCCTCAACCCGCTGGTAGCAAAGCTAGAGCGCAAGGGTGTGCGGCGCACGCGCGCCGTGCTGCTGATCTTCCTTCTTTTCATTGTCGCAGCCGGTGCCGTTGGAACCTGGTTCGTTGCCAGTGTTGTCCGCGACGCGCAGGCGATGTCGGGTGAAGTGCGCAACCTGGTCGATGACATACGCGAGAACCAGTCGGAGTGGATTGCTTCGTGGAATGAGTCGGTCCCGAAGAACCTGCAACTCAATCCACGGGACGACCCGTTCGGCCTCGCCATAGAAGAGGCGACCAATAGCCTGTTCCCCACGAAATCGGATGCCGAGTCACCCGAAGCGGCAGCGGCGCGCGCCCAGATGGCAAGCGCGCGGGCCGAGCTGATGGCGGCGTTCCAGCGCGCGGACACCAACGGCGACCTTGTGTTGAAGCGCGGCGAAGTCGGTGAGTCGGAATTCACCCAGCTCGACAAGGACGAAAACGGCGAAGTCTCCATGAACGAGTGGTTCGTCCGCTTCGGCGCGACCGCCCCGTCGGCGGACTCGCGCACTCTCGGCGCGGCTGCGGGCAGCGCCGCGAACAGCCTCAAATCCATCGTCGGCACAGGCCTCACGGGCCTGCTGACGCTGCTGCTCTTTATCACGCTGGTGCCGATCTACACCTGGTACTTCATGGTCGGCTTCGACAAGTTCGCGGCGCGGGTAAATGAATACCTGCCGGGGGCGCACCGGCCGCGCATCACGCGTATTCTCAAGGAAATTGACAGCATGCTGCGCGCCTTCTTTCGCGGGCGCATTGTGGTTGTCTTCATCATCACAACGGCAACCACGATCGTGTATCTCGCGTTCGGTGTGCAGTACGCGGTGCTGCTGGGCCTGATGAGCGGGCTGGGCGTGCTCATCCCCTACTTCAGCATGATCGCCGGGTGGATCCCCGCGCTGATTCTGATGGCGATTGCCGGTGACTCGTTGGCCGCCATCATCGGCATGAGCGTGTGCTTCCATGCCATCCAGGCGGCGGAGCAATACGTGCTTACACCCAAGCTGCTGGGCGACGCCGTTGAGCTTCACCCGGTAACGATCCTCGTTGGTGTGTTTGCCATGGCCAGCCTGTTCGGGATTTTCGGCGCGCTGCTGGCTGTGCCGCTTACGGCGATTGCCAAGACGCTTGGAAGAGAGTTCCTTCTTCCTTACTTTAAGAGCCTGGCGGCAGAGAAGCCGCGTACGCGCGATGCGCCCGCAGGCAATTCATGAGTGTGGACATCCACAAGGACAGCATCCCCGGCGCCATCCGTGTAGCAGCGCGGGCGATGATCATTGAAGACGGGCGGCTGCTGGTGATGACCTACCAGGACGGCCACGGGAAATGGTGCGTCACGCCCGGCGGCGGCATCGCGAAGCTCGAGACGCTGGGCGAAGGCCTGCGGCGCGAGGTACGCGAAGAGCTGGGCATCGACATCG
>CAZNBU010000288.1:0-5105 GCA_964571035.1 uncultured Planctomycetaceae bacterium
TGCCGCGGCCGGTGAGCGTGATGGCGTTGACGGCTTCGATTTCGTCGCAGTAGCGCGTGCAGCGCGCGCAGAGTACGCACAGCTCAGGTTGAAACTGGATGTACGGGTTCTTGTCGCCGGGGCGCGCGGCACGGGGCGCCTCGACGGGGTCAAGCTTCACCGGCACGCAGTCGTTGGCCCAGGCGCGCAGATCGTTGCCGTTGCAGGTTTCGACCGGCTTGCCTTCGTCGTCGAGCTTGTGGTCGGCCATGTAAAGGCTGACCAGCAGGTCCTGGTGCTTCTGTACGCGCTGGCTGGTGACATGCGTTTTGACCTTCTGGCCGTCAGCCACTTTCCACGCGCATGAAGGCTGCAAGCGCCGCTGGCCTTCGACTTCCACAAGGCAAGCCCGGCAAGCCCCCGCAGGGTCAAGCCGCTTGTCATCGCAAAGGGTAGGGATATGCAAACCAGCACGCTCAGCCGCGCGCAAGACAGTCTCCCCCGGCTGAGCCTCAACCGAGATACCGTCAACAGTGATGGTAAGCGTATCCGCCATCAGGCGTCACCTGTTCTGAAGTATAGCATCCAGTGCCTGCATTGCAGCCTTCGACGCCGCTATGTCCACTCACGGACCACAAGGCCGGGCACGACGTCAAAGTGGCGCGTATTGTGCGTCAAGATTTCGTCGCCCCGGTGCAGCGCGCTACAACCGATCAACAGGTCGTTCGGCGGGAGCGGCGTTCCCCGCTCGGCCAGTGTAGCGCCAAGCCGCGCGACCAACCTTGCGATTGGAAGACTTAATGAGATCGCCGGCACCTTGCCCAGTACACCCTCGACAAACTGCTCGCGTCTGGATCTCCGAGCTGGGTCCTTGGCACGCCACACGCCGTGCAGCAGTTCGCCGGCAGTGATTACTGAGATGCTCAACTCTATAGCACCCCACTGATCGACTACCCGCGAAACAACCTCATCGGGGCTCTCGCCACGCCTCTCCGCGGCGATCCATACCGTTGAATCAAGCATCAATCCCATTTCGGGAACTCAATGGGCGGCTGACTGGAAATGATGTCCAGCAAGTCCCGAGCGAACTCGTCGTCGAGCGTGACTCGCGGAAGTTTGCGAAGTTCTTCCAGTATCTCTGTGGCTTTCTTTCCGGATTCGCGTGGGGGCGCGAGCACACCCACTTCTACGCCATCGCGCTCAATACGAATCGTTGCTCCTGCTGCTACTTCCTTGAGAAGTTCAGCAATGGAACGTTCCGCCTCTTCGGCCGTAACTTTCCGCTCAATAGTGCTCGGCGTCATCAATGCCAATTCTCTACCCGCACGCTGCCAAATTCAACCCGTGGACCGCTTGGCGAAGGCGTTCGGGAAGTACTTCATGGCGTCCACCAGCGGTTTGTGGGCTACCATGCCAAGGCCGCAGATTGAGCCCTCTTCCATTTCCCAGCCTACGTCGTTGGCGTGCTCCAGCGTGCCGGGGTCGCCGGTTTTCAGGTACTTGGTTACCTGGTTGTGGAGGTAGCGGGAGCCTATCCGGCATGGGGCGCACTGGCCGCAGCTTTCGATTTCGAAAAACTCCAGTTGCCATTGCGCGGCTTCGGCCATGTCCACCGTGTCGTTGAGCACCACCACGCCCGCGCTACCGAGCATGGTCCCTTCCTTCTGCAGGCCCTTGAAGTCGAGCGGCAGGTTGCGCTTCTCGATCGGCAGGAACCCGCTGCTGGCGCCGCCGGGGCTGAAAGCCATCGGCTTGCCCATGTACCCGCCCGCGACTTCCACCAGCTCATCCAGCGTGGCACCCAGCGGCAGCTCGTACACACCCGGTTTGTTCACGTGGCCGCTGATGCAATACAACTTGCTGCCCGCTTCGGTGCGGCCGTGGGCTTTGAACTTGGCGCCGCCCTGTTCAAGGATGTACGGCACGCACGCCAGCGTTTCCACGTTATTGATCAGTGTCGGCTTGCCGCGGAAACCGTACTCGTGCGGGAAGGGCGGTTTCAGGCGCGGCATCCCGCGCTTGCCCTCCATGCTCTCCAGCATCGCGGTCTCTTCGCCGCAGATGTACGCGCCGTGGCCGCGGTGAAAGTACCAGTCAATGTGGCTGACATGGTCCGCCGCCTCGTGCAGCGCGGCCTTCACCGACTCGTACTCGGCGTTGAACTCGCCGCGGATATAGAAGTAGGCTTCCTTCGCCCCCACCGCGTGTGCGGCGATCGCCATGCCTTCGATCAGCTTGTCCGGCCGGCGCAGCATGGTCTCGCGGTCTTTGAACGTTGCGGGCTCGGCTTCGTCGCCGTTGCACACGACGTAATGCGTGGGGTCCTTCTGGCCCGCCACGCCCTTCCACTTGATGAACGCCGGGAAACCCGCGCCGCCGCGCCCTTGCAGGCCGGATTCCTCCAGCAGCTTGAAGATCTCGTCGGGCTTCATCGCCCGCGCTTTCGCAAGCGCTTTGAACGAGAAGTCCGGCTTACCCGCCAGGTTGATCGGCAATTCGAGGTTGTCCGGCGTGACCGCGCGTTCCTGCTTTGCCCAGTCGATCACCTTCATCTCTTCATCCAACGCAGCCGGCGCGCGGTCGCACTGGCCGAGGCAGCTGACCGCCTCGACCTCTTTGCCCTCGCCCCGCAGTTTTGCGATCAGGGCGTCGGCGCCGAACAGGCGGCAGCTCAGCCCGTTGCAGACGCGCAGGCGCTTTCCGGGTTTGCGGATGAGGTAGTAGAACGTGCCGGTGCCCCAGATTTCGGCTTCGGATACGCGCGTCAGTTCGCTGATGCGCTTGACGTTCGCCTCGGTGACGCCGCCCAGCTCGTCCAGCAACTCCAGCACGCGTTCGCGGTCTGCGCCTGTCTTCTGCATCGTTGTTCCCGCTCGTGGACGCGTTCAGTGTAGGAACACATCCACGGCGCGGAAGCCGTCAGGGAAGCTCTTTCCTTGCTTCCAACCGACCCCCATCCCACAATCAAGCAGGTGCACATCCCCCAAGGAGCAGCCATGCGAAGCAAGATCTGGATCACGCTTGCGTTGGCGCTTTCGCTGGCAATCCCCGGCGTGGCCACCAGCGCCGACGACTCCAAGAAAGACAAAGACAATAAGGAGGAGAAGGACCACTTCATCCTCTACCGCACCGCGGGGCGCACCTGGACCCTGCGTCGCGTACCCAAGCAGGGCACCGAAGGCGGCAACTTCGGCAACAGCTACCTGCACCACGAAGTCATCGAGGCCCGCGAAGATCGCGCTGTAGTTCACCAGGACCTGCTGGACGCAGCCCGCAAGAGCAACGACAACGTCACAACAATCAAGGTAGCGTTCGACAAGGACGCGTTGCTGTTCAAGGACCCGGCGGGTTTCAACAAGGTGAAGCAGGAGCAGGTCAAGGTGCCCGCGGGCACTTTCGACTGCATCCGCTGGAACATGCCGGATGACGGCGGCACGAACGTCTGGATGAGCGTGGACTTCCCGTCATTGCTGGTGAAATCCGACGACCGCTTCGGCACCCGCGAGCTGATCGAGTTTGACTTCATCGAAGGCGATCCGGGGTACAAGCCGCCGCGCAAGAAGCGCGGCAGCAAGAGCGCGGACGGCAAGATCGAGCCCACCCGTCTGTTCGGCGACAAGGGCAAGCGCTGGGTGCTCAAGACCACCATCGCCAAGGGCCCGATGAAGCTGAAGACCTTTGACGTCAAGCAGTACGAGATCGCCAAAGCTGACGACAAGGGGTGCACGCTCGAAATCACTCCGCTTGCGGTCGACCTGCAGAAGATCAAGGGCGCGGAAACCGAGAAGATCGAGATCGAGTTCGAAACGCAGCTCAACGATTGGCTGGAGCCGCGCCGGCGCGCGCGGCTGGACAGGACCGAGCGGCGGCTGACCAAATTCGGGCTGTTCGAGTGCTCGGTCTGGACGTTCCACGATGATGAGAAGCGCGAATGCGTCGTTTGGTACGTGAAGGAATGGCCGGGGCTGATCGTGCGCAAGACAGTCACTGGCGAAGAGTACGAAGCTTTCACGGAGCTGGTGGAGTTCGAAGAGTAGGCGCCACGCGGCGGGGAGACCACGATGATCGCTCGGTTCTGGATATTGCTGGCTGTCCTGTCACTGGCGGGTGCGCTGCCCGCGCAGATGGGTGAGCCTAAGAAGGACGCCGACGAGGAAGTCGACGAAGAGCAAGCCGAAGTGGACGAGTACTTCGTTGAGCTGGACGCCGACAAGGACGGCAAGCTGACGCTTAAGGAGCTCAAGGCCCACGTCAAAAAGGAAAGCGGGGCCGAGTCTGAAACCGAGGGTCTGTTCCTGGGCACGCTCGACCTCTACATCGGCGAGTACCTCAGCGCGGATGCCGACGACAACCTCGAACTCACCAAACCGGAGTACAAGAAGTACCTGCAAGCCAAGTACAAAGCCGGCGACTGGCTACCTCCGCTGACGGCAAAGGACGTGAAGACGCTCGAAACGGAGCTGTTTGAGCCGTTCGCCACGGCGATTGTGAAGGCCGCCGACACTGACAAGGACGGCGTGATCATCAAGGCCGAAGCCGCGGCGATGAGCGGCGGCAAGGAGCCCTCAGCCGAAGAGTGGAAAGAATTGGACACCAGCGGTGACGGCAAGGCGAGCAAGGCTGAAATCGCGGCAATGCTGCGCCGGCAGGCTGACAACGCCTACCGCTTTCCCAAGGAAGAAGGAAAGGCGGATGAAGCAAACCCCGCAGACGACAACCCCTGGGCGCTGTACCGAAAGAAGGGGCGCCTCTGGGTTCACAAGACGCAGGTTGTGTTTCCCGACATGACGATCACCACCTATGCAAAAGAGGAAGTCATCGAAGTTACGGACACCCACGCGAAGATCCGCATGAGTTCCTGGGGTGAGGGCAAAGAAGACAATCCCAAGACCATGGAGAGGACCGTAGAGTTCAAGAACCCGGAACGCCTGCCGAAGAACAAGTACAAGACGGAAGAGACCATCACAGTCAAAGCCGGCGAGTTTGCCTGCTACAAGCACAGCGTAGAGAACGCCAAGCGCTCGCGCTCGGAATGGTGGCACAAGAAGTATCCGCTGCTGAAGGTGAAGGTCGTCGCCAAGGAAACGGACGGAACCACCACAACTGAGCTGATCGAGTTCAAGGAG